>NZ_JBFUIP010000188.1:0-10358 GCF_056401815.1 Aminobacter sp. P4_D5
AGCAATGGCGATGCGACTGGCGGCGCCAGCGCTGGCGGTCTCGCCGGTGCATGGGGCGGCGACGGTGGGCATGCGTTGAGCGGCGCCTGGGCTGACGGCTATGGCGGCGGCGCTGTGGGCGGCCTCGCACTGGGTGGAGCCGGCGGCTTCGGCGGCGCAGGCGGTATTGCCATGGGCGGCGCTGGCGGCGCTGGCGGCGACGGTGGCACGTGGGGTTCGGGCAATGGCGATGACGGTTATGTCACCGGCTCGAGCTCGGCGCATTCCGACGCCACGATCGACACCAGTGCCTTCAACCAGCAGATCGTGATGGGCGCCAACCTGCAAGGCAACACGGTCGACATGACCGTGGTGGGTGGCGACTACCATCACACGCTGGCAGGCGAAGACGGCACCGACCACAGCACACTGTAGCCAGCGGCGACACGTTCGGCCTCGTCAATACGAGGCCAAGCAAGCTGGACTGCGCGGAGCCCCCGCGCAGTCCTTCCCGGCCGGTGGAGCCCCTATATCAGCCTCACCGCGCCTGAACTCCGGGCGGAGGCGATATCATGTATTCCGCATATTTCGGCAAGGTCACCGAGGCGATTGTCCATTTCGCCGGTTTGTTCGCAACAGCCGACGAAGAAGCACGCATCAAGCAGGCCTACGACGAATTCCGGGCCGCGCATAAGGCAGACGAAAAACTGCCCGATCACCCGACCTACACCATCAAGATTGATGCCTCCCACAAACTGGAGGATTTCGATCCATACGTGCCATATCAGCCTGCGAAGCCTGGCATCGAAATGGCGTCAGTGCTGCCATATGTCCATTTGGCACCGATGGATATTCCCATACCTGCTGGCACGTTCCTTTCCCCGCCGGACCATGATTTTTCTCAAATATCGATTCACGGATGGTCAATTGGCCACCAGTCGATGGACGTCCACCTGCCGGTGCTCGACCCGCCAGGTTCTCTGGCGATCGTCATCAACCAGGAGATTCGTCTCAACGACAACGATTATGTCAGCGTCGGTGGCAGCGGGTTGAAATTCACGCCGCCTCCGGTCGACGACAGCCAGATGGAAGCGCTGCACCAGGCAGCGTCCAACATCAACCCGATCGACGATCTGACGCTTCCAGGCTCCACCCAGGACATGGCGCTGTTCGTCACCACGGCGGCCGCACGGCTGGACAGCTTCAGCGCCGACGGTCATGGCGACGCGGAGATTTTCACGACAAAGGGCACGACCATCGAGGGCACCTATGTCAACGGCCAGCTCATCGACGAGGCCGACACGCCCAAGATGGAAGACTACGTCGACTATCTCAAGAACAAAGACACTACGGAAGAAGGCCCCAACGGCCCGCTCAACATGAGTGTGGCCCCCGACTCCAGCCAGTTCATGCATGGTTGGGGCGACGGAGCGATCAACCCGAGCGTCAACATCTCGACCGGTGACAATACCGTCATCAATTCCGCCGTGGTGGTCAACGACTGGGCTTCCGCCAGCGTCATGGCAGTCATCGGCGATCACGTCTCGGTCAACGCGATCGTCCAGATCAACGCCACATGCGACATCGACAGCATTGGTGCAGCCGTCAGTGGCTGGCCTTTCGACCCCGGTCAGGCTGCAGCGGATGAGAGCTTCAACATCGCGATGTTCAAGCACATCGACCCGACTGCCGATCAGGCACCGGCCGAAGCTGCCACGGAATTCCCCTCCTATTATGTGGTAACTCAGATCACTGGTGATCTGATCATGATGAACTGGATCAACCAGTTCAGCTTCGTGACCGACAACGACATCGTCCTTGCGGCGTCGTCAGGCGTGCAGACTTATGTATCGACCGGCGACAACACAGCCTTCAACGCCGCCGACCTCAACGAACTCGGGCACAACTACGATCTCATCATCGTCGGCGGCAACGTCTATGACGCAAGCATCATCCAGCAATTCAATCTTCTGATCGACAATGACACAATCGGAGCCGTCTCAGGCTTTGAAACGACAGGCCATGGCTCGGTCGCAACCGCTGGCAACCTGACCTGGAACCAGGCAAACATCATCAATGTCGGCACCGGCCAACACCAGGCGCTACCTGACGCCTATAAGCAGGCGAATGACGATCTTGCCGCCGGCAACAAGAACTTGTCGGAATCTATCCTCCAGGATCCTGCATTCGCCGGCTCTGGACTGCTGCGCGTGCTCTACATTTCCGGCGACATCTACAATCTGCAATACATCAACCAGACGACGATCATGGGCGACAGCGACCAGATAGCTCTGGCGATGAATAAGATCGCTCCGGATCCCAATGCCGACTGGACGATCGCCACAGGTGGCAATCAGCTGGTCAACCACGCGACCATCGTCGACGTCGACGGCGCCAACAAAATCTATGTCGGCGGCGACCACTACTCCGATGAAATCCTGATCCAGGCCAATCTCGTTTCGAGCGCCCCTGACATGGGGGCCCAGAACCCCGACATTCTCGTCAACGAGGCCGTGGCCTTCCTGACCGACAGTACCGGCGACACAAGCAGCGCGCCTCACATCAACGACCACATCACACCACAACCCGCCGATTCCGCATCGGCCGACGTCATGCAGCACATGCTGGGCTAAGCCCTTCAAAGGATTACAACATGACTGACGACCGCGAGCAGGGTTGGAGCGTCTTCCACAACGCGCCGGATGACGACTACCTGGGGGAAAGCCCCCAGCCGCGTCCGAAGCCAGTGCAGGCCAAGCCCGTACAGGAAGACAAAGAGAGATTGTCGAGTGCCGTCGCGTCCCAGGAAGAGGCCCTCGACCGCCTCGAACGCTACATCGACAACGTCATCGGCGAATTGCACGAGGCAGCCGACAATAGGGCTGAAGCCGCAACGGCGCACCCACAAGCTGATGTCGTCGTCCCGGCCTCCGAGCCTCTCGCCGACACTGCCAGTCCGCACACACCGCCGGCGCGCCCGTCGGCCGCCGCGCCAATCGTGACATCTGCCGAGCGGAGCATTTCAGCACAAGGCGCCTCCCCGCCTCCTGCTGAAGTCGTACCGCCATCCCAGCCTCAACCGGCCCAGCGCGCAATTTCCGAGACTCCGGTCGCGGATCGGCAGGGCCCTGTTCCGCCCCGCCCAATACCCGTCGAGCCGGCACGCGAGACACAGGCCGCACCAGAAAAAACCCCTCCTCCCGAAATGCGCGTTGCCGAGCCACAAGCCAAGACCGAGATGAAGGGCAAGCCCGCAACACCGGTCGGCAAGGTGATCGACGCCGACAACGGACCGATCAAAGCCAGGGAAAAGCTGCCCGACACCAACGGACCGACCGGAGGCAACATCGATGGCGGGGGCGGGGGCGGCGGAGGTGGCGGGGGCGTCTTTCACAAGCGCCTGGGACCCGTCGATTTTTCCGCCTCGCTCAAAACAGGCCTCAAAGTCGTCAAGCGCAACCTTTTGATCGTCATGCTGTTCACCTTGGCCTCCAACGTCCTTGTCCTGGCGATACCTCTCTATCTCTTCCAGATTTCCGACCGCGTGCTGACCAGCCGCTCAGTCGATACCCTGATCATGCTGACGATCGTGATTGTCGGCGCAGTGGTGCTCCAGACCATCTTCGACGCCATCCGTCGTTTGATCTTGATGCGCACCGCCGTCGAGGTCGCAGCCCAGCTTGGCGCGCCGATCCTGAGTGCTGCCGCCCGCGCGGCGCTGCACTCGAACGGCCGCGAATACCAGACCCTGAGCGATCTCCAGCAACTCCGCTCTTTCCTGGTTTCAGGCACGCTGCTGACGCTGCTCGATGCGCCGCTGGCGCCACTCTTCGTCCTCGCCGTGTTCATGGTGCACCCACATCTCGGCTTCATCGTCGTGACGACTTCATTGATCCTTCTGGTCATCACCATCATCAACCAGCGTTCGACCGAAGCGCCATTCAGCGAGGCCAACTCATTCCAGAGCAAGGCCAATCTGCACCTCGACTCAATGTCCCGGAACTCGCAGATCATCAACGCGCTTGCGATGATCCCCGAAGCGGTCCGCATCTGGGGCAAGGACACGGCGAGTTCGCTGCGTGCCCAGGTTATCGCCCAGGACCGCAACATCGCCTTTGCCTCCGCTTCCAAGGCAACCCGCTTGCTCACCCAGATCGCGATGCTTGGCTGGGGTGCCCATCTGGCGCTCGATGGCCATCTCAGCGGCGGCATGGTTATTGCCGCATCGATCATCGCCAGCCGTGCGCTCGGCCCGATCGAAGGTGCCATCGAAGGCTGGAACCAGGTCATCCAGTCGCGCGCCGCCTATGGCCGCATCGCCAGTCTTCTCCAGTCATCCCCGCTCAATTTCGAGCGGCTCAACCTGCCGCGCCCCGAAGGGCGTCTGGATGTCGAGCGGCTGCTGTTTGTGCCGCAAGGCACCAAGCGGGTGGTGCTCAACGGCATCACTTTCGCGCTGGCGCCGGGAGATTCCCTGGCCGTCATCGGCAATTCGGGCGCCGGCAAGACCACGCTCGGCAAGATGCTGGTCGGGTCGATCCTGCCGACTTCGGGTAACGTCCGCCTCGACCTGATGGACCTGCGCAACTGGGATCAGCGCCAGTTCGGCGAAAACATCGGCTACCTGCCGCAAGACGTCCAGCTGTTCCCTGCTTCGATCAAGGCCAACATCGCCCGTATGCGCGACGATGCCACCGACGCCGAAATCTACCAGGCAGCCCAACTCGCAGACGTGCATGAGATGATCGCCACCTTGCCGCATGGCTACGAGACATTTGTCGCCGCCGACGGAGCCCCGTTATCAGGCGGCCAGAAGCAGCGTATCGCGCTCGCTCGCGCCTTCTTCGGCAACCCCCGCATGGTCGTGCTGGACGAGCCGAACTCCAATCTCGATGCGGCCGGCGACGTCGCCCTTGCGCGGGCGCTCCAGCACGCCAAGGAAAACAAGATCACCGTCATCACCATTACCCAGCGGCCGGCACTGCTGCAGAGCGTCGACAAGATCCTGCTGCTGGTCAACGGCACGGTGGCGTTGTTTGGCGCTCGGCAGGACGTCCTCCAGGCTCTCGCCCAGCGCGGCCTGAGCATTGAAGGCGGTTCCTTCGGCCATCAGATCCAATAGGCGGGCAATGCAATGAGCGACTCGGCAATCGTAAAGGTTCATGATCTCGAATGGTACGCAGACGTGCCGCGCTCGATCACCAAGCAAACCCAGGTCGGCCTGCTGCTCATCGCCCTCACCTTCGGCGGCTTCGGCACCTGGGCGTTCACCGCCCCGCTCGCCGCGGCAATCATTGCGCAGGGCTCATTCGTGGCTTCAGGACAAAACAAGATCGTCCAGCATCTGGAAGGCGGCATCATCAAGGAACTGTTGGTCAGCGAAGGCGATCACGTCCGCTACGACCAGCCATTGATCCGCCTCGACGAGACAGCGGCAAAGGCGACGGAGCGACAATTGTTCCTGCGCCAGGTGCGCCTGGATGCCATCGCTGCGCGCCTGACTGCCGAGGTCACCCGCTCCCCCGAGATTTCGTATCCGAAGGACGTCACCGACAACATCGACGACCCTGAGATCAAGCCGATCGTCGATAGCCAGAAATTGAACTTCGAAGGCGCGCGCAACAAACTCCAGAGCGAGATCGGCTTGCTGCAACAAAACATCTCCGCCTTCCGCTTCCGAGCCGAGGGCTATCAGCAGCAGCACAACGCGGTCCAAAGACAACTGGAACTGATGAAGGAGGAGTACGCCGGCAAGAAGACCCTGGCCGACAAGGGCCTTCTCCGGGCGACCGAACTCAAGTCGATCCAGCGCGCCATGGCCGATGCCGAAGGCCAGATCGGCCGGTTAGCAGCCGAAGTCTCTGAGACCGGCGCCGAGATCATCAAACTCGAACAGCAGATCCAGCAGGCCGAAGACGCCTACAAGCAGGCAGCACTCGACCAGCTACAGAACCTTGAGGGCGATCTGGATACCGTTCGCGAACAACTCCGTCAGGCTCAAAGCGTGCTGAATCGCGTCACCATCAACGCGCCGGTGGCCGGCACCATCGTGCGCATGTATTACCACACCTCAGGGGGTGTCATCGAAAGCGGCAAGCCGATCCTGGAGATCCTGCCGTCCGAGGTGCCGCTCGTGATCGAAGCGCTCATTTCCCGCTCCGACATCGACAACGTTCGCGTCGGCCAGAGTGCGGCGGTGCGGCTTTCTGCCCTCAACCGACGCACCACCCCGGTCCTCAACGGCCAAGTGATCTATGTCTCCGCCGATGCCCTCCCCGACAATTCGGGGCCAGCGCCGCGCGAAATCTATGTCGCCCGCATCAGCCTGCCGATGAGCGAAATCGCACGCGTACATAATTTCACGCCCACGCCTGGCATGCCTGCCGAGGTGCTGGTTCAGACCGAAGAGCGGACCTTCTTCAGATATCTGACCAAGCCGATCGCAGACTCCATGTCGCGCGCATTCATGGAGCGGTGAGCGAGGTCAAGCCAACGCGTGGGGGAAAGCATGCAGATCGACGTCATCACCGAGCCGGGCAAGCTCGATGACCTCAGGGTAGATTGGGAGCGGATCTACGATGAAGACCCTGAAGCGCAGTTCTTCCTTTCGTGGAAATGGCTCTCACGGCACCTGCGTTTATATGAGGGCACTTGGTTCATTCTCGCTGCCCGCCTAGAGGGGCCGGGAACGCCCTATGTAGGACTGATGCCATTGCGGCTGCGCACGCGCATGGACACCAAGACGGGGCAGTTCTCAAACGAGATCAATATGGCCGGCAACTATGCCGCCGACTACACCGGTGCCCTTTGCACGCCTGCCTTCGCGTTGCAGATCATGCAGGCCTTCGGGCGCCACATGCGCGACTTGGCCTGGACAAATATCCATCTCGAAAACGTCCGCATGTCGGACGAACGGCTTTTGGCCTTCCTCGGCCAGTTCCCACGCGAGACATTGGCGTTGCGCGAGTTCAACCGTGTCAACAAGGCCGACAATGTCGACAATTGCCGCTGCTTTGCGGCCACCCTGCCCGACAGTTTCGATAACTATCTCGACAATGTGCTGAGCTCCAACACCCGCCAGAAGCTGCGCCGCTTCATGCGCAAGGTCGACGCAGGCGAGTTACGCATCACGCATGCGACCGCCGAGACGCTTGATCGCGATATCGACATGATGCTGGATTTCTGGCGAACGCGCTGGGGCGCGCGCAAGGGCGACCGGCTGCAGTCGATTATTCGCCACAACAAGGTGGTGCTACGCACCAGCTTTGAGACCGGATCGCTGTTCATGCCTGTGCTGTGGCAAGGCGACAGGCCGCTCGGCGCGCTGGCGAGTTTCGTCGATCCGGTCAAGAGGGAGATGCTGTTTTACATCTCCGGCCGCGACGAAACAGCGACATCGATCCCCGTCGGTCTCGTCCTGCACGGTCACAGCATCCGACTTGCCATCGAACGCGGCTTTGGCACGTACGACTTCTTGCGCGGCGACGAGCCTTACAAGTTTGCGTTCGGCGTTACCGAGAGCAAGATCCGCTGCGCCATGATCTACACCAAGGACGGGCTCAACGTCGGCAACCGGCTCGATCCCCGTTCGCTCGAAGGCGTATTCGCAGAGGTGACGCGTTTTCATGAAGGGGGCCAGTTAGCGCGTGCCGAAAACGGCTATCGCCAGATCCTCGGGACCCAGCCGCTGCATGCCAAGGCACTCTATGGCCTAGGGCAGTTGCTTTCCGACAAAGGCGATCATCGCGAAGCACGACAGCTTTTCACGACACTGACGGAAGTCGCGCCCAATGTGTCCAAGATCTGGTTCAGGTTAGGATTCTCAGCGCAGGCGCTCGACGACCACTTTGGTGCCGTCGAGGCGTTCCGCCGCACACTCGAGCTGGACGGCAATTTCGACGGAGCGCAGTTCTCGCTCGCCAAGAGCCTCGCCGAGCTTGACCAAAGCGAAGAAGCCATCGACACGCTCGAAGTGCTGCAGCGCAAGCTTGAGGCGGCGAGACGCGACGACGCGCTGATCGTCAAGACCAGGGCGCTACTCACGCGGTTGAAGCGCGAAACCCGGCCAAGCTACATCATGCTCAACCCGCAGCCCAAGGCAGCACGCCAGCTTGTTGGGGCGCTGTAGACAGCAAGCTTCGCTACGACCCTTACGCCTTCAGCAGCCACTCATGCTCTTTGGCGTTGTGGAACTTCCACGTCCGCTTCGGCCCGGCCATGACGTTGAGATAATACAGATCATAGCCGTGGCATGCCGCGCACGGATGATAGCCCTTGGGCACCAACGTCACGTCGCCGTCTTCGATTGCCATCGCCTCGTCGAGGTCGCGATGCCCCGCATCGTTGAACTCGGTATAGACGCGCTGGAAGGCAAACCCCTGCGGCGGGTTGAGCCGGTGGTAGTAGGTCTCTTCCAACTGCGACTCGTTTGGCAAATTGTCTTCGTCGTGCTTGTGCGGCGGGTAGCTCGACGTGTGCCCGCCCGGCGTGATGACCTCGACCACCAGCAGCGAATCCGCCGGCTCGCCTTCGGGCAGGATATTGGTGACGTAACGCGTGTTGGTGCCCTTGCCGCGCGTCTCCTGCTTGACGTCGTCAGGTCCGATCACCCGCACCGGTAGGTTGCCGCCAAGGCCGGGCGCCGTACAAACGGCAAGCTCCAAATCGGTCTCGGCGCGCACCGACCAATCGCCGCCGGCCGGCACATAGACCGACCACGGCTTGCCGTCAAAAGGCGACATGCGCTCGCCCAGCGTGCCGAGGTCATCTTCGCCGACCCGGACATGCGCCTTGCCCGAGACCAGCACCAGGCAGGTCTCGCGGTCGGCCGTCCAGTCGCCATAGGTGTCGCCGGGCTCGAGCTTGTGCAGGTCAAAGCCGACATAGGTCCAGCCGGCGCTTTCGGGCGTCACATGGGTGACGCGCCCGGTGCCGTGCTTGGGCTTGATCAGAAGTTTCGACATCCGTTCACTCCTTGTCGGCTTCGGTATCGGCATCGGGCTTGTATGTAATCAGGAACTGGTACGCCCCGATCGCCGCCATGCCGCCGGCGAGGGTGCCCCAAAAACCAGACCCGGTTGCAAACTCGAAGATCGACCATGCGGCGCAAAACGCAACCAGCGCGATGCGCCTCCACAGTGGTCGCAGGAAAGAATGGTTCTGGTCTTGGATCAATTGAGCACCGCCTCGCCGATGAACCGTTTCAGATCGTAGTCGGGCCCGGCGCCGGGCTCAAGTATCAGGAAAGCCCTGAGTTTCGACCGTGTAGCCGGCAGCTGTCATTACCCGCATCAACTCCTTGTAGCCGACCTCAGCCATCTTGAGCGGAGGATTCTTCCTGGGGTCCTGCTCGGCCTCGACGACGAACCAGCCTTCATAGCCGTAGTCGGCAAACTTCTGCACGATCTTGCCGAAATCGAGCGAGCCGTCGCCCGGAACTGTAAACGCGCCAAGTGCCACCGCATCGAGGAAGGACTGCTTTGACCAGTCGAGGCCCTGGATGATCTCCATGCGCACGTCCTTCACATGGACATGATTGATGCGCTTGTGGTGATTGTCGATGGCGCGCAGCACATCGCCGCCGGCAAAGGCAAGGTGGCCTGCATCAAGCAGCAGCGGAATGCCCTCGCCCGAGTTCTTCATGAACGCATCGAGCTCGTGTTCGAACTGCACCACCGCCGCCATATGATGATGATAAGACAGCGGCATGCCCTGATCCGCACACCATTCGCCGAACGCGGTCAGCTTGCGGGCGTAGACCTTCATCTCGTCGTCGGAGAGCACCGCCTTGCCAGCCAGCGGCTTCGTCCGGTCGCCCTGGATCGAGCGGCCGACCTCGCCATAGACGATGCAAGGCGCATTCACCGCCTTGAACAGGTCGATCATCGGCTGGATGCGATCCTTGTTAGCGGCGATGTCCTCATTGACCAGCGTGCCGGAAAACCAGCCGCCGCACAGGGTGACATCGATCTTTTTCAGGATCGGCAGCATTTCCTCCGGTGTGCTGGGAAAACGACGGCCTTGCTCCATGCCTGTGAACCCTGCCGAACGCGACTGCGCCAAGCACTCCTCCAGCGACACGTCATCGCTCAGTTCCGCAAGATCGTCATTCCACCACGCGATGGGGGACATGCCCAGTTTGGCTTTCACGTCAATTCTCCAGTGTCATTCTGTTCCAGCGCGCCGCCCTGGCGGCAGCGCATGTTCGTCATCGTTAGCGCCGCCCCTCACTGTCCTGCCGGACATCTCTCCCCGCATGCGGAGAGAGTGGCTACCATCACCGCTTTCGCAAATCACCAACCGTCCCGTTTGGCGAAATCGATGCGGACGGCGTATCTCTCCCCGTTTACGGGGAGAGATGTCCGGCAGGACAGTGAGGG
>NZ_JBFUIP010000189.1:0-10352 GCF_056401815.1 Aminobacter sp. P4_D5
CTCGCAGGTGGAGCCGCTGCTCGACCAGATCGATGGAGAGATCGGCCAGTTCACAGCCGATGGCGCCTATGACAGCGAGCCAACCTACAAGGCCGTCGCCAACCATAGCGGCAGTGCAGCGATCGTCATACCGCCGCGTGCAAACGCAATCGAGCGGGCAGATACCGAACCTCTCAGCCAGCGGGACCGGCATATCGCGGCGATCAACATAGACGGCCGGATGAAATGGCAGGCTGCGACCAGCTACGGCAAGCGCTCGCTCGTTGAGACCGCGATCGGCCGCTACAAATCCATCATCGGTCGCCGACTGCGGGCAAGATCGTTCCAGACCCAGCAAACGGAAGTCGCCATTGGTTGTGCCGCCCTCAATCGAATGTTGACATGCGCGCGCCCGAAGTCTGTCGGCTACAAGGCGGCCACCGCATAGCCAACGGCATCAAAGATTGAAATCCGTCAGCACCCCGATCAATGCACCAAGGCCGATGTAGACCATTTCTGAGCATGAGAAATAGTTCACGCTGCCTCAGATCAGGATTGAACACAATTATTGTCGATTATCCTGTTGAAGAATTGTCGGCAATTTGATTGGATCACTTTGTTGAAGAGGGAGAGGTCGGCGGTGCATCCGCCAGAACCGCAATGGGAGGACTAAAATGGTAATGTTCCGAAGGGCATGCCGCATGGCGGCGGCTGCCGCTTTGCTACTCGGCTCGTCCGCCGTGGCGGCGCAGGCTGCGTCTACATTGGAGACGGTCAAGGCGCGCGGCAAACTGATCTGTGGCGTTTCGATGGGCACCACCGGCTTTGCCCTCGCCGACGCGCAGGGCAAGTTCGCCGGTTTCGACGTGGATGTCTGTCGCGCCGTCGCCTCAGCCGTATTCGGCGACCCGAACAAGGTCGACTTCGTGATGACCAACATCAACACGCGCTTCCAGGTGCTGCAGTCTGGCGAAATCGACATTCTTTCGCGCCAGACGACAATGACCTACTCGCGCGAGGCATCGCTCGGGATCGATTTCGGACCTGCTGTCTTTTACGATGGCCAGGGTCTGATGGTCGCGAAAAGCCTCGGTATAGCGAGCGCCAAGGACCTTGATGGCGCAGCCGTCTGTACACTGCCAGGCACCACGACCGCGCAGAATCTGGCCGACTTCTTCCGAGCTACGGGCAAGAAGTTCGAGCTGGTAGTTTTCGAAAACCCTGATGAAAACAATAATGCCTTCTTCTCGGGCCGCTGCGATGCGGTGTCGTCCGATCGCTCGGACCTTGCCTCCATTCGCGCAGCCTCGAAAAGTCCAGATGACTACGTGATCTTGCCGGAGACCATCTCGAAGGAGCCGCTGGCGCCGGCGGTGCGCCAGAATGATTCCAACTGGCGTGACATCGTGTCGTGGTCGGCGTGGATGCTCATGGCTGCTGAAGAAAAGGGCATCACCCAGGCCAACGTGGAGGAGCAGCTCAAGAGCGAGGATCCGGAGATCCTGCGGATGCTCGGCGTCACCGACGAACTCGGTCCGATGCTCGGCCTGGACAAGGCGTGGGGCTACAACATCGTCAAGCATGTTGGAAACTATGCCGAGGTCTTCGACCGCAACCTTGGAGAAAAGACGGCTCTCGGTCTGAGCCGCGGACCGAACACGTTGTGGAACAATGGCGGTCTGCTTTATCCGCCTCCGTTCAGGTGAGGTTTTGACGCGATACGGCGCATGTCTGCGTGACATGCGCCGTGTTTCTGGAACAGACCTCTCTGAGGACGGCCGGTTTGTCGCCCACAATCCTTCTAAGAGACCGGCGCGTACGCGAGCTGGCATACCAGGTCGCATGTGTCGCGGCTGTTGTCGCCTGTGGCTGGTATCTGCTTCACAACGCGCTAGGCAATCTCGCCCAGCAAGACATTGCCACCGGGTTCGGTTATCTCGGCCGCGAAGCCGGCTTCATCATCAGCGAAACGCCGATTGCGTATGAACCGAGCGACAGCTATGCGCGGGCGGTGCTGGTCGGCCTGCTCAATACGGTGAAAGTATCGCTGCTGGCGATCGTGCTGGGAACAATCATCGGCACGCTTGTCGGCATTGCGCGGTTGTCGCGTAACCCACTGCTTTCACGACTCATGCTGGTTTATGTCGAAGCGCTGCGCAATGTACCGCTGCTGCTTTATCTCTTCCTCTGGTATTCGGCGATCATCTTCACGCTGCCGCCGGTCAAGCAGGCGATCACGCTTCTGCCGGGCGTCTACGTGTCGAACAGCGGCCTGGTTGTCCCGGCAGTCGTCTGGAATTCCGGTTTCTGGGCGCTCGCCGTAGCGGTCGGTGTGGGGCTGGCTGCCGCCTTTGCATGGCAGGGAATGGCAAAGCGCAGGCGCATTGCCACTGGCAATACAAAGCCGAGCTGGCCGATTGCACTTTTGCTGCTTGTTGCGCCGGTCCTGATCGCCTCAGTGTCGTTCGACATCAGCGCCCAATTGGACTGGCCGGAGCTCGGCCGGTTTAGGCTGACGGGCGGCTCGCATCTCAAGCCGGAGTTTGTCGCCCTGCTGCTCGGGCTGACGCTCGGTGCTTCCGCAACCGTGGCGGAAATCGTGCGCAGCGGCATCCTTGCGATTGGCAAGGGCCAACGCGAAGCTGCACAGGCGCTAGGGCTGCCAGACCGCCAGACCATGCGGCTTGTCATCCTCCCGCAGGCTCTGCGGATCATCGTGCCACCGCTGACCAATGTCTATGTGACGACGTTCAAGAACAGTTCGCTGGCGATTGCCATCGGCTATCCCGACCTGGTGATGGTATCCAACAACATCATGAACCAGACCGGACAGGCCATCGAGCCGATCGCGCTGTTCATGCTGGTCTATCTATTCCTCTCGCTTGCGACTTCCATGCTGATGAACTGGTACAACGCGCATGTCGCGCTGAAGGGGCGCCAGTCATGAGCGATCGTACCGCGACAGTGACCGACCAGCGCATGATGCGCCCGCCTACTCGCAATAACTCGATGGCGAAAACCTATTTCGGAACGCCTGCTAACACGGTCGTGACGCTGGTCTGCCTCGCCGTCCTCGCATTCGCCGCCAAGGTGGCAGTGAGTTGGCTTCTGCTCGATGCGGTATTCGACGGCACGCCCGAGAATTGCAAGGCAAGCTCAGGAGCTTGCTGGCCGTATCTCGCCGCCAAGATGCGGTACATGCTGTTCGGCATTTACCCCTTCGACGAGCAATGGCGGCCGCTGCTGGCGAGCCTGTTGTTCATCGCAGCCATGGCCGTCTCGGGCATTCCGCGTCTGTGGGGGCGATCCCTGCTCATCGCCTGGGTGGCTTTGCTGCCTATCCTGTTCCTGTTGATGGCCGGCGGTGGGTTTGGGCTCACTCCAGTGCCGACTTCGCAATGGGGCGGCTTGCCGCTGTCTTTCATGCTGACCTTCGTCGGGCTCGTCTGCGCACTGCCGCTTGGCATCCTGCTGGCGCTCGCGCGCTTGTCCAGCCTTCCGGCAATTCGCATCCTGGCGGTCACCTTCATTGAGCTGGTGCGCGGCGTTCCCCTGATCAGCATCCTGTTCATGGCCTCAGTCATGCTGCCGCTGTTCATGCCCGAAGGCATGACCATCGACAAACTGCTGAGAGCGCAAGTCGCAATCATCCTTTTTGCAGCCGCCTACATTGCCGAGATCGTGCGGGCGGGACTGCAAGCCCTGCCGCGTGGACAAACGGAAGCGGCTCAAGCACTGGGACTTTACTACTGGCAATACACCGTGCTCGTGACCGTCCCGCAGGCCCTCAAGATGGTGATCCCTCCGCTGGTGTCGCTGTTCATCGGCTTCTTCCAGGACACGACACTTGTCACCATTGTAGGCCTGCTGGATTTTCTAAGCACCGTCCGCACTGCGCTGCGCGATCCCAACTGGCAAGGCATCGCCGTGCTTGAGGGCTATGTGTTCGCGGCAGTGGTCTACTTTGTGTTCAGCGCGCTCATGGGCGCATACAGCCGTTATCTCGAGAAACGTTTCAGGGTGGGTCATGACTGAAATAACGGTCATTCGCGACGTCGAAACCATTGTTGCCTATGACCCGGCGGGCGATCGCCAGGTCTATCGCCACGGCGGCGATGTCGCCTTCGACGAAACAGGCTTGCTCTGCGTCGGCACACGCTTCGAAGGCCAGGCGACGACGGAACTGTCGGGCAAGTCGCGCATGGTCATGCCCGGCCTGATCGACATCCACTGCCATTCGCATGACGAGCCTCTGGCCAAGGGCATTTTCGAAGATGCCGGCACCGCCGCTCTGTGGGGCCAGGCCATGTACGAGTTTTCCGGCGTCATCGACGGGGGCGAGGACGCGCGCGCTGCCTGCCTGACGGTGATGCTGGGCGATCTCATGCGCTCTGGCGCGACAACCGTTCTTGATATCGCAGGGGCTCACGACATCTGGCTCGACATTGCCGCGCAAAGCGGCGTGCGCGGCTACCTTGCGCCGGGTTTCCGTCAGGCGAACTGGGTGGTGCATGACAGCCACCGGCTCGACTTCGAATGGGACGACAAGGCTGGCCGGGACGCCTTCGCGCGGGCGCTGGATTTCGTCGACCGGGCAAGGGCGCATCCGAGCGGGCGTCTGGACGGCGTTATCTCACCCTCGCAGGTTGAAACCTGCCGTCCGGACCTTTTGGTCGATGCCGCCGGCGAAGCGCGGCGACGCGGCATGCGCATCACGATCCACACCGCGCAGACCATGGCCGAACATGAAGAGCTGCTGCGCCGCACCGGGCTGACCGGAGTGCAATATCTCGACCAGCTCGGCGTGCTTGGTGAAGACGTCATTCTCGGCCACTGCATCTTTGCGGACCACCATTCCTGGACACGGCAGCGGACCCGCAACGACCTTGCAACGCTGACCGCGCGCGGAACGTCCGTCGCGCATTGTCCGGTGACCTTTGCCCGCAGCGGCATGGCGCTGGAGACGCTGGGCGACTATCGCCGCGGCGGCGTGAACGTTGCCATCGGCACCGACAGCTACCCGTTCAACATGCTGGAGGAGATGCGGCAGGCGCTGATCTGCTCTAGGCTCGGCGGAAAAAGCGTGTTCGACATCACCACAGGCGACATCGTCGATGCTGCGACGCTTGCCGGCGCTCGGGCGCTCGGCCGCTCCGACATAGGCAGGCTGAGCATGGGCGCAAAGGCCGACCTGCTGGTGATCGACCTCGACCAGCCCACCATGCGGCCGGTCTACGATCCGCTGCGCAGCCTGCTCCACTGCGCCGCCGAGCGCGCAGTTGAGCGAGTATATGTCGATGGACGGCTGACCGTGGATCGGGGCAAGCCGACGCAGTTGGATTACGACGGGGCCGTCAGGGAAATCCAGTCGTTGCAGGATTGGGCCTGCGCCCGCGCCGGTACCTATGACCCACGTGGACGCGACATCGCCAAACTGGCGCCAAAGTCGCTGCCAGTGATTGGAAGCTAGTTCGAGGCGAAGCGCCTCGCCCCTATCACGTCAGTATGGGGTAACTCGGCGAAAAAATCTCGGACACCGGCGGGTGCTGCCAACTGCGATCTGGGTATTTGGCGATCAGCCCTTCGAACTGCCGCTGCGCCTGCTCGCGCGCAGCACGGATGTCGAAGCCGGCGAGCTTGCCGTCCAGCATCGACAGCCGCCCGTCGACGAACACCGCCTGCGTGACCTTGCCCGAACCACCGAGCACCAGCGTGGTGATCGGATCGACCGTCGGCGTCATGTAGGGATCGTCGAGGCGGAAGACCGAGATGTCAGCCTTGGCGCCGGCTGACAGACGGCCGATGTCGGTTCGGCCGAGCGCCTTGGCACCGCCGAGCGTGGCCGCATCATAAAAATCCTTGCTCAGCACGGCGTCTGACGCCTTCTCGCTGATCCGGCACGCGACGAGGCCCATGAGCAGGTTCATCAGCATGTCGGGCGGCGAGGTGTCAGTCGCCATGCCGATGTTGATGCCGAGCTTCCTGCATGAGGCGAACGAGTTCAGCGTGCTGCCCATGCGGGCCGACACCAGCGGCGAATGGGCGATGGACACGCCAGCGTCGGCGTAGAGCTGCAAGTCCTCCAGCGAAGCATGGGTGCCATGCGGAGTAACCAGCCGCTCATTGAGCAGGCCATGATCGGCCATCCAGCGCGGCCCCGAGACCCCATGCAGCTTGTGCATGGTTTCGAGCTCGAGCTTGCCCTGGGCCATGTGCAGTCGCACCCGGCAGTCGAGGTCGCGCGCTGCCGCCATGGTCCGCTGCAAGACCGTGAGGGTGCAGGTCTCGACCCTATCGGGCGCGAGCATGCCGTTGACCAGCCCACCATGCCGGCCGTGCTGGCGCTCGATGAAGGCGATGGCATCCTCAAGACCGGCTAGGCCCCTCGCCTCATCGAAGTCAGCTACGATCTTGCCGGGCGCTTCCAGCACCATGCCGCCAGAGCGGTAGGCTGGGCTCAAGAAGACACGCAGGCCGAGATCGCCTGCCGCATCCGCGGCAGCGTCGAACTCCGCGACCGTCTCGCCCCATTCGCGGTAGTAGAGCGAGGCTATGGGTGCAGCGGAGGTGACACCGTTGAGCAGAGAAAGGCCAAAGGCGAACTTCTTCTGAAAGGCCAGCTCTTCAGGAGAATACATCTCGTAGGGTCCGCGGTCGACATAGGAGCGTGGCCAGATGCGGCCCCTGGCCCATCCGGGCTGATTGTCATGGACGAGCACATAAGTGTCGATGTCCGACAGCGCATCGAGGTCGACCAGCCCCGGGCTGATCAGGGCGCTGCCGAAGTCGATGCGGCGGGCGACTTCACCGTCGAAATGGCGACCTGAGAAGATGACCTCACCCCCTTCGATCACCACCTCGCCGCGCGGCACTAGGCAGTGGCCTTCGCCATGATAAGCGAGCAGCCAGTCGGCGGTCATCAGTGTGCGGCCAGCCGGCCTCTGGCCGAGCGTCAGGTCTTCGGGACGTGTCATCGTCAATCCAATTTGAAGTCATCGCGCCTGCCGGCGGGCGGACGCAGCTAAAGAAAGGGCGCTTCACCGGATGATGAAGCGCCCAGGGTCGCGGGGAGATGGTGTTATCGAGGCTTATTTGCCGGCCATCTGGGTCAGCCAGTGGCGCGGCTTGTTGTCGGAGCGGAAGTCGACGCTCTTGACCGTAGCCTGGGTAGCCCACGCGATCGGCTGCTGGTGGAGCGGGATCAAGATCGTATCGTCCTTGGAGATCTTGAGGGCCGCTTCCTCGAGCTGCAGGCGCTTGGCGCTATCAGGCTCCTGCACCGACTGTGCAACCAGCTTGTCCAGCTCCGGATAGGACCATCCGCCGTAGTTCGACACGCCCACCTTGTCGTTCTTGGTGGAGAGCACCTGGGCCAGGATCGAATAGGCGTCGAGCGTCGGCTCGTTGGCCCAGCTCAGGTTGAACATGTCGGCCTTGCCTTGCGTGCGCTTCGGCGACTGGATAGCGCGCGGCGCGATGTCGATCGAGACGTCGAAGCCCGCGCGCTTCAGCATGTTGGCGATGCCAACGCAGAAGTCCTCCTCGTTGATACTCTCGTCGTTGGAGCACATGTAGGTGAACTTGAGACCTTCCTGGCCAGCCTCGGCGAGCAGCTTTTTGGCGCGTTCAGGATCGGCCTTGCTGTAGGTGTCGAGCGATTTGGCGTAGCCGGCGATCTCAGGGGCGATCAGCGAGCCGGACGGACGGGCAAGCCCGCGCATCACCTTGGCGTTGATCAGGTCGCGGTCGATCGCCGCTTCCACGGCCTCACGAACACGCACGTCGTTGAACGGATTGGCGCGTCCGTCCTCCAGCTTCTCATTGCGATTGAAGCCGAGGAAGACCGTGCGGAACTCCTGCTTCTTCATCACCGAAAGACCCGGCGAGCTTTCAAGACGGGGAAGGTCCTGGATCGGTGCGGAATCGACCAGATCGACTTCACCGGACAGCAGCGCTGCGACGCGCGTCGCGGCCGAGGCGATCGGCATGTATTCGATGCGATCTAGATTGTGCTTCTTCTCGTCCCACCAGAGGTCGTTGACGAGCAGCACARTCTTGCTGTCGGCCACGCGGCTCTCCAGCTTGAATGGGCCTGTGCCGTTTGTGTTGTGGGTCGCGTAGCCCTCCGTCTTGGTGTCGACGGCGGTCGGCTTTTCGGAGTTGTTGTCCTTCAGCCATTTCGCGCTGAACATGAAGATGTTCGTCATGTCATTGAGGAACAGCGACGTCGGCGCCGAGACCTCGACGTCGACGGTGTAGTCGTCGACCTTCTTGCTGCTGACGTAGAGCGGGATGTTGCCGCGCAGCGGCGAGGTCGGATCGGTGACGCGGCTGAGCGAGGCGATCACGTCGTCGGCGGTGAAGTCCGCGCCGTTGTGGAACTTGACGCCCTGGCGCAGGGTGAAGCGCCAGACCTTGTTGTCGATGAGCTTCCACTCGGTCGCCAGCGCCGGCTCGATCTTGAAGTTGGCGTCGTAGCGGACCAGACCCTCATAGATATGGTTGAGGAACGACAGGTTGAATGTCGAAGCGATTGAGTCCGGATCAAGCGAATAGATGTCGGCGCGACCACCCCAACGCAGAGTTTCCGCACTGACTGGCCCCGCCATGGCGACTGCTGCCATTGCACCAAGAATGAGTTTTTTCAAGCGAGCCATTTTACCTCCCAGGGATCACGCTTCCTAGCCTGCAGCATCGTAACGAATGGAAAGATTGTCAACAATATTGTTGACGCAAATTGCCGACATCGGTAGCAAAATGGTCGGCAGCTGTGCGCGGCCTTTTGCCGTCCGCCAGCTCGTCTGCGGCCGCATTTGCGATGCGGGCCGGCACAATGGGAGGAAATCGCTTGAACGACCTGCTACTGCTCCACGCAACCATTGTCACTGTGGATCCCGACAGACGCATCATCGAAGATGGGGCAATCGCCATTTCAGGCGACAGGATTGTCGACATTGGTGCCAGCAGCGATCTCCAGCCCAGGCATCAAGACAAGAAGGTGATGGATTGCCGCGGCAAACTCATCATTCCCGGGCTGATCGACGCCCACGGGCATGCCGGTCATGTGCTCATCCGCAGCATCGCAGCGGACACCAACTCAATGTGGATGCGGATCGTAACGCCAACCTACCATCACTACACGACGCGCGATTACTGGTACGCAGATGGACTGGTGTCGGGTCTCGAGCGCTTGCGCGCCGGCGTTACCACTGGCGTCAGCATCATCTCGTCCATGCCAAGAAGCGACGATCCGGTCTTTGCCAGCAACCACGCCAAGGCCTACAGCGAGATAGGCTTGAGGGAAGTCATCTGCGTGGGTCCGGCCGGCCTGCCGTGGCCGCATGCGGTGACGCGGTGGGAAACCGGAAGTCCGGTGCGGCGGCACGTCTCGTTCGAGGAAATGATCGAGGGCGCCGAGGCGACGATCCAGGAATTGGACGGCAGCGCCGATGGACGCATCAAGGTATTCATTACGCCTTTCACCATCGTGCCCTCGCTCGACCCGTCGAACATGTCGACGCCTGACCAGGCGGTCAAGCTGACAGCTGACGACCGCATGCAGGCGCGGCGGGTGCGCGAGACGGCGCGGAAATGGGGCGTGCGCATCCATTCCGACGCCTTTGCCGGACAGATCCGTATGGCCTTCCAGGACAAGGAAAATGCTATCCTGGGCCCTGACGTGCACCTTCAGCATTGCTGGGGCATCTCGCATCAGGAGATCGATATCCTCGCCGAGACCGGCACCTTCGTTACCCATGCCCCTCCCGGCCGTGCCACGCCTATTCTGAACATGATCGCCAGGGGCGTTCCGGTGGCCATCACCACGGATGGCGTGTCCCCCAGCCGTCACTTTGACCTGTTCCAGACAGCGCGCTTGGCGCAGTACACCCAGCACCTGCTGGCCAATCACGACCGCTACCTGCTGCCGCCTGGCAAGCTTTTCGAGATGATCACCATCGATGCGGCCAAGGCTCTGGGCATGGCACACGAGATAGGCTCGCTGGAAGTTGGCAAGAAGGCGGACATCGCCATCATCAACATGCGCCAGCCGCACCTGACGCCCAACTGGATGGTGATCCATCGCCTCGCTCACCAGGTCCTTGGCGCCGACGTCGAGACAGTCATCGTTGATGGCAAGATCCTGATGGAGGGCGGCAAGGTGCTGACGACGGATGTCGACCAGGCGCTCGATTTCGGCGAGCGCGAAGCCCAGGCATTGGTCGGGCGGGCGGGCTTGCAGGCGCATATGCATAGCCCCGGCTGGGGACAGCTGAGCCGGACATTTGACGAGGCAGTCGTGCCGCCCGCGCCTCMAGCCGTCTGAAATCGGAGCCTGCAAGGCTCCACGCTAATTGGTCCGCGTGGTCACCAGG
>NZ_JBFUIP010000190.1:0-10168 GCF_056401815.1 Aminobacter sp. P4_D5
TCAGTCTCGTGGTTCGACAGGCTTACCAAGAGGGCTACAGGAAGTCAGACCCGGTCCAAACGCGTCCTGTCGCAAGAGATGGCGACCTCCCAAGAAGATCCAAAAACACCGAAAATTTCGCCGGAACGCGGATTCACAAAAATTGACGTTTACGCAAACGTCAATTTTTGCTAATCCCCGTTCGACAAGCGGTTCCCCGTCGCATACCGTCTGGCCGGAACCGGTTTACATTTGCTGGAGGAAAAGCAATGCCGATATTCCGGGCGCCGGTCCAAGACACGCTTTTTGTGCTGAATGATGTGCTCGGCTACGAGCGCTACAGCAATCTTGCCGGCTTCTCCGACGCCAGCCCCGACGTTCTCGAAGCGATCCTCGCCGAGGGCGCCAAGCTCGCCGAAAACGTCATGCATCCGCTCAACCGCGTCGGCGACATGGAGGGCTGCGTCCGCGACGACGACGGCTCTGTCACCACACCGAAGGGCTTCAAGGAAGCGTTCGACCAGTATCGCGAAGGCGGATGGATGGGGTTGGCCGTGCCTGCCGAACACGGTGGCCAGGGCTTGCCCTACACGGTTCACTCGGCGGTGGGCGAATACATGTCGGCGGCCAACATGGCGCTGATGATGTATCCCGGCCTGACCCAGGGTGCGATCGCCGCAGTGCTTGTCCACGGCACCGACGAGCAGAAGGCGACCTGGCTGCCCAGAATGGTCGAGGGCGCGTGGACCGGCACCATGAACCTGACCGAGCCGCATTGCGGCACGGACCTCGGCCTGCTGCGCTCGAAGGCCGTGCCGAACGGCGACGGCTCCTACAAGATTTCTGGCCAGAAGATTTTCATCTCGGCCGGCGAACACGACATGTCGGACAACATCATCCATCTGGTGCTGGCCCGCATCGAGGGCGCGCCGGAAGGGGTGAAGGGCATTTCGCTGTTCATCGTGCCAAAATTCAATCTCGACGCCTCGGGCAATCCCGGCACGCGCAATGCGGTTTCGTGTGGCTCGATCGAAGAGAAGATGGGCATCCACGGCAACTCGACCTGCGTCATGAACTATGACGAGGCCGAGGGCTTCTTGCTCGGCGAGGCCAATGGCGGCCTGAAGGCGATGTTCACGATGATGAACGAGGCCCGGCTCGGCGTCGGCCTGCAGGGCCTGGCGGTCTCCGAGGTCGCCTACCAGAATGCCGTCGCCTATGCCAAGGACCGCATCCAGGGCCGTTCGCTGACCGGTCCGAAGGCGCCCGACAAGAAGGCCGATCCGATCATCGTCCACCCCGACATCCGCCGCGCGCTGATGACCATGAAGGCCTTCAACGAGGCCGGCCGTGCGCTGGTGCTGTGGACTGCGATCAATTCCGACGTCGCTCACCGCTCCGAGGACGCTGGCGAACGCCAGTCGGCGGACGACCACATGGGCCTGATGACGCCGGTGGTGAAGGGCGTGTTGACCGACAAGGGCTTCGAGCATGCCGTGATGGCCCAGCAGGTGTTCGGCGGCCACGGCTACATCGAAGAGCACGGCATGAGCCAGTTCGTGCGCGATGCCCGCATCGCCATGATCTATGAGGGCGCCAATGGCGTGCAGGCGCTCGATCTCGTCGGCCGCAAGCTCGGCCTCAATGGCGGCCGCGCCGTCCAGGCATTCTTCAAGGAAGTCGGCGAGTTCTGCGAAGCCAATCGTGGCGACGAACAGATGGCGGCTTACACCAAGTCGCTGAAAAAGGGCCTCAACGACCTGCAGGCGGCGACCATGTGGCTGGTGCAGAACGGCATGGCCAATCCGGACAATGCCGGTGCTGCCTCGACCGACTATATGCACCTCTTCGGCCTGGTGGCGCTCGGCTACATGTGGGGCCGGATGGCCAAGTCGGCGCAGGACAAGCTTGCGACCGGCGCCAATGGCTCGGCGGAGTTCTACGAGACCAAGCTTGTGACCGGCCGCTATTTCATGGAACGCGTGATGCCCGAGACCTCGGCGCATCTGGCGCGCCTGTCGACCGGCTCGGCGACGATGATGGCGCTTGCCGCGGAGGCGTTCTGAGCCCGAGGAGGTTGATTTGGCGCTTGGCACCCCCCTCTGCCCTGCCGGGCATCTCCCCCTCAAGGGGGGAGATTGGCTGTCATCACGGCTTGCGCCAATCGGCAAAGTTGCAGGGCGGGCGCGGTGGCTGAAGCTGCCAATCTCCCCCCTTGAGGGGGAGATGCCCGGCAGGGCAGAGGGGGGTGACCGGGTGTTGTCTTTGGGAGGAAGTGCATGATCAACCCAGCCGAAGTCCTTTCATTGCCCAAACCCGCCTGGGCGGCGGACGACGTGGCGATGCTCTATGACATGGCGCACCGCTTCATGTCGGAGGAAATCCTGCCGCACTACGAGGCGTTCGAGAAGAACGAGATGGTCGACCGTGCGAGCTGGGAGAAAGCCGGTGCCGCCGGCCTGCTCTGCGCCTCGATGCCCGAGGAATATGGCGGCTCGGGCGGCACATTCGCCCATGAGAGCGCGATCATCGAGGCGATCGGCCATGTCGGCGTCGACGGCTTCGGCATCGCCCTGCACAATTCGATCGTTGCCCCATACATTCTCCATTACGGCTCGGAAGAGCAGAAGAAGAAGTGGCTGCCGAAGATGGCGACCGGCGAGCTGATCGGCGCCATCGCCATGACCGAGCCGGGTGCCGGCTCCGACCTGCAGGGCGTCAAGACGCGCGCCGAAAAAGATGGCAACCAGTACTGCATCAACGGCTCCAAGACTTTCATCACCAATGGCCAGTTGGCGAACCTGATCATCGTGGTGACCAAGACCGATCCGTCCAAGGGCGCCAAGGGCACCTCTCTGATCGTGGTCGAGACCGACGAGGTCGAGGGTTTCGAGCGCGGCCGCAACCTCGACAAGATCGGGCTGAAGGCCAACGACACCTCCGAGCTGTTCTTCAACGACGTGCGCGTGCCGACCTCCAACCTGCTAGGACAGGAAGAGGGCCAGGGTTTCGTCCAGCTGATGCAGCAGCTGCCGCAGGAGCGACTGCAGATCGGTACTGGCGCGATCGCCATGATCGAGCGCGCGTTGGCCGTGACCATCGACTACGTTAGGGAGCGCAAGGCTTTCGGCAAGGCGGTTCTGGATTTCCAGAACACCCAGTTCAAGCTGGCCGAGCTCAAGACCGAGGCGACCATCGGGCGGGTCTTTTACAATGACTGTGTTGCCCGTCATATTTCTGGCGGGCTAGATCCGGTAACTGCTTCGATGGCCAAGTATTGGCTGTCGGACCTGCAGTGCAAGATCGTCGACGAATGCCTGCAATTGTTTGGCGGCTATGGCTATATGAATGAATACCCGATCGCCCGCATGTACCGCGACGCGCGCGTGCAGCGCATCTATGGCGGCACCAACGAGATCATGAAGTTGCTGATCGCCCGCTCGCTCTGAGCCGCCGATCTGGAAACCCAAGGAGCAGAAAAATGGCTGACGCTTTTGTCTATGACGCCGTGCGCACGCCGCGCGGACGCGGCAAGAAGGACGGATCGCTGCACGAAGTGCCGGCGGTGCGCCTTGGCGCCAAGGTGCTGGAGGCGCTGCGCGACCGCAACGGGCTCGATACCGCCGAGGTCGACGACATCATCTTCGGCTGCGTCGATCCTGTCGGCGAAGCAGGTTCGGTGATCCCGCGTTCGGCCGCCTTCGAGGCCGGCTACGACAACAAGGCGCCGGGCATGCAGATCTCGCGCTTTTGCGCCTCGGGTCTCGACGCCATCAACTTTGGTGCGGCCAAGATCGCGCAAGGTGCCGACGAGATCGTCATTGCCGGCGGCGTAGAATCGATGTCGCGCGTCGGCATGGGCATGTCGGGCGGCGCCTGGTTCATGGACCCTTCGGTCGGCATGCCGGCCTGGTTCATGCCACAGGGCGTGTCGGCCGACCTGATCGCCACCAAATACGGCTTCTCGCGCGACGACGTCGACGGCTATGCGGTCGAAAGCCAGAAGCGCGCCGCCAAGGCTTGGGAGAAGGGCTACTTCAAGAAGTCGGTGGTGCCGGTCAGGGATCAGAACGGGCTGACCATCCTCGACCATGACGAGCACATGCGCCCGACAACCGACATGCAGTCGCTCGGCCAGCTCAATCCGGCTTTTGTCATTCCCGGCGAGATGGGCGGCTTCGACGCGGTCGCCGTGCAGCGCTATCCCGAACTCGAAGAGATCAACCACGTCCACCATGCCGGCAACTCTTCGGGCATCGTCGATGGCGCTGCCGCCGTGCTGCTCGGCTCCAAGAAGGCCGGCAAGACGCTGGGCCTCAAGCCGCGCGCGCGCATCCGCGCCTTCTCCAACATCGGTTCCGAGCCGGCAATCATGCTGACCGGTCCGGTCGACGTCACCGAGAAGCTTTTGAAGCGCGCCAAGATGAAGCTGTCGGATATCGACCTGTTTGAGCTCAACGAGGCCTTCGCCTCGGTGGTGCTGCGCTACATGCAGGCTTTCGAGATCCCGCACGACAAGATCAACGTCAATGGCGGCGCCATTGCCATGGGCCACCCGCTGGGTGCGACCGGCGCGATGATCTTCGGCACCGTGCTTGACGAACTGGAACGCCGCGATCTCAACACTGCCCTTGTGACGCTATGCATCGGCGCCGGCATGGGCACCGCAACGATCATCGAACGCGTTTGATTTCGGCCGGAAGGAGACAGACATGACCTATACAAACTTCACGGTCGAAACCGATGCTGATGGCATCGCGCTCGTTACCTGGAACATGCCCGATCGCTCGATGAACGTCTTCACCGAAGAGGTGATGAGCGAACTCGACAAGATCATCGACCAGGTGGTGGCGGATGCCGGCATCAAGGGCGCGGTCATCACCTCGGGCAAGGAGACCTTCTCCGGCGGTGCTGACCTCACCATGCTGCAGAAGATGCTGAAGCTCTTCGCCAAGGAAAAGGCCAAGGATCCGGAAAAGGCGGCGAAGCTTCTGTTCGACAATGCCGGCCGCATGGGCGCGCTCTGGCGCAAGCTCGAGACTTCGGGCAAGCCTTGGGTTTCGGCGATCAACGGCACCTGCATGGGCGGTGCTTTCGAGCTGTCGCTGGCCTGCCATGGCCGCGTTGCGGCTGATAGCGACAAGGTCAAGATGGCTCTGCCTGAAGTGAAGGTTGGCATCTTCCCGGGTGCCGGTGGTACCCAGCGTGTGCCCAGGCTGACCGATCCGCAATCGGCGCTGCAGATGCTGACCTCGGGCCAGACCCTGACGCCGCAAAAGGCCAAGGGCATGGGCCTGATCCACGCGGTCGTCGAGCCGGCCAAGCTGATCGAAGCCGCGAAGGCGATGATCACCGCAGGGCTGAAACCGGTCCAGCCATGGGACGAGAAGGGCTTCAAGTTGCCTGGCGGTCCAGTCTATTCGGCGGCGGGCGCCAACCTCTGGCCGCCGGCAATCGCCATCCTGCGCCGCGAGACCTATGGCAACTATCCGGCCGCAACCGCGATCCTGAAGTCGGTCTATGAAGGCCTTTTGGTGCCGTTCGACACCGGCCTGCGCATCGAGCAGCGCTACTTCACCGAGATCATGCAGACCAAGGAAGCGGCAGCAATGATCCGCTCGCTGTTCGTGTCGCTGCAGGAACTGAACAAGGGCGCGCGCCGCCCGGCCGGCGTGCCGGATACCAAGTTCAAGAAGATCGGCATCCTGGGTGCCGGTTTCATGGGCGCGGGCATCGCCTATGTCACCGCCAAGGCCGGCATTCCGGTTGTGCTTCTCGATCGTGACATGGAATCTGCCGAAAAGGGCAAGGCCCATTGCGACAACCTGATCTCCGAACAGGTCAAGAAGGGCCGCGCCAAGGCCGAGGAGCGTGACAAGCTGCTGTCGCTGATCACACCAACCGCCGACTACGCCGATCTTAATGGCTGCGACCTCGTGGTCGAAGCGGTGTTCGAGGATTCCGAGGTCAAGAAGGGCGCGACCGAAAAGGCCGAGGCCGTGCTCAAGTCGTCGGCGGTGTTTGCCTCCAACACCTCGACAATTCCGATCACCTCGCTTGCCAGGAACTCGGTGCGGCCGAAGAACTTCATCGGCATCCACTTCTTCTCGCCGGTCGACAAGATGATGCTGGTCGAGATCATCATGGGCAAGAAGACAGGCGACAAGGCGCTGGCTGTGGCGATGGATTTCGTCCGCGCCATCAAGAAGACGCCGATCGTCGTCAACGACACGCGTGGCTTCTACGTCAACCGCTGCGTGCTGCGCTACATGTCGGAAGCCTTCAAGATGCTGATCGAAGGCGTGCCGGCTGCGATGATCGAAAATGCCGCCAAGGCTGCCGGCATGCCTGTGGGACCACTGGCGCTGACCGACGAGACGGCGGTCGACCTCGCCCAGAAGATCATGAAGCAGACCATCAGGGATCTCGGCGAAAAGGCTGTCGATCCGCGCCAGATGGCGCTGATCAACACCATGGTCGACAGCCATGGCCGCCTCGGCCGCAAGAACACCAAGGGCTTCTATGATTATCCGGCGAAGCCCGCCAAGAAGAAGCTGTGGCCGGGCCTCAAGGATCTCTATCCGCAGCTTGCTCCTGAGAAGGTCGATGTCGAGGAACTGAAGCAGCGCCTGCTGTCAGTCATCGCGCTCGAAGCGGTGCGGGTGATGGAAGAGGGCATCGTCACCGACCCGCGCGAGGCGGATGTCGGCTCGATCCTGGCCTTTGGCTTCGCGCCCTATACGGGTGGTGCACTGTCTTACATCGACGGCATCGGCGCCAAGAAGTTCGTCAAGATCGCCAAGGAGTTGCAGAAGAAATACGGTGCCGAGTTCAAGGCGCCCAAGCTTCTGCTCGATATGGCCGAGAAGGGCGAGACCTTCTACCAGCGCTTCGATCCTTACGCCAAGGTCGAGGAAAAGAAGGCGGCCTGACGCAGCATGTACGTATGGGCAAGACTGGCTCGCATGGCCGCGACGAAATCTCGTCGCGGTCCCTACCGTTTTGGCGACGAAGGCCGGCTGTCGTTCCGCTGCCTGCCGACCGACATCGACTTCAACATGCATCTCAACAATGCGCGCTACATGATGCTGGCCGATGTCGGCCGCATCGACATCTTCATGCGCAGTGGCCTGATCGAACTTGCCCGCAAGCGTGGCTGGGCGCCGATGCTAGGTGGGCTGCAGACGGTGTTCGTGCGCGAGATCAGGCTATGGAAGCGCTTCGAGGTGGTGTCCTCGATCGAGACCTGGAACGGCACCGAGGTGATCGGCAAGCACCGCTTCGTGCTCGACAATGGCGAGACCGCAGCCCTGATCATGACCAGCGCCGGCGTCTATGATCGCAACAACAGGCGCTTCGTGGAGATCGGCGATCTCATGCGACAGCTTGGGGTTGATGCCACGCCGCGCCCGGTGAGCGCTGAAGAAGAGATCTTCATCGCCTCGCACAAGGGTTTGCGGACATTGGCCAAGGCGAAGGAATGACGCTGAGGAAATCGCGGCAGGCAGCGCCTGTCCGCTATCTCGGCCAAGGCGCAAATGATAATATCAGCAAGTGCTGATGTTGGCATTTACCGGGAGGATTGTCATGCGCATGCTGCTGAAGATCTCGATCCCCGCCACCCAGGGAAACCGCGCCATCAAGGACGGCAGCCTGGCCGCCATCATGGAAAAGTCGCTCTCCGAGCTCAAGCCCGAAGCCGCCTTCTTCACCTTGGACAACGGCAACCGCACGGCCTTCGTGTTTGTCGATGTGAAGGATATCACCGCCATCCCCAGCATTTGCGAGCCGTTTTTCCACGGTTTCGACGCGGCGATCGACATGACGCCGGTCATGAATGCCGACGAGCTTAGGGCGGGTCTCAAGATGATGATGCAGAGGATGTGAGATCACCTGAGCGGATCAGGAGGCAAATCGCCCGCGCAGCCAACTGCGCGGGCGAGACGCGTCTGGACAATCGCTGCCGGCGTGGATAATACTAAAAAAGGTATTTTTTCCTGTCCGAAGGAGAGCGCCATGCTCTCGCATGAACGTGTCTGGGCCGCGATCGACGCTCTTGCAGAGCGTTATTCGCTTTCGGCGTCGGGCCTCGCCAAGAAGGCCGGGCTCGACTCGACCGCGTTCAACAAATCCAAGCGCCAGTCCGTCGACGGCCGGCCGCGTTGGCCTTCGACTGAGTCGCTTGCCAAGATCATCGAGGCGACCAATTCTTCGCTTGAGGAATTCCTGGGTTTCGTCGAACCGGCGAAGACGACTGTCAGGACCAGGCCACGGGAGAGACAGACGGGCGTGCCGCTGCTCGGCTTTGCCCAGGCGGGTGCTGGCGGCTTCTTCGACGATGCCGGCTTCCCGGCGGGGCAGGGCTGGGAGCTGATCGAACTTCCGGCGCGCGCCACCGACAGTTCCTACGCACTTGAGGTTCAGGGCGACTCGATGCTGCCGCTCTATCGCAACGGCGACGTGCTGATCGTCGAGCCGGGGGCTGCGGTACGCAAGGGCGACCGCGTGGTGGTCAAGACGATCTCGGGCGAGGTCATGGCCAAGGTGCTCGAACGTCAGACGCAAGCAGCCATTGAGCTGGTGTCGCTCAATCCCGAACACCCCAATCGGCGTTTCCAGACCGCCGAAGTCGAGTGGATGGCGCGTATCGTCTGGGCGAGCCAGTAAGGCCGATGCGCCCAGCAGCCATAGCCGTCGCCGCCGCCGGTTTCGGCATCGCCACCCTGCTCGTCACCTTGGGCGGGCAAAGATTGGCGGCCATCGAAGCGCCGGCTGTGGACGTCATCGATGAAGACGACCTCCCTCCCGACGATAGCGCTGAGGTTGACCCAACGCAGCCCGAGCCGCAGGCGCCTGAAACAACGAACGCTGCTCCCGGTGATGTGGTGCCGCCCACGGCGGAGCAGGGCGGCTTGTTACGGGAGGCGCCGCGCGCGCCGCTGAGCGACCTGAGCCTCGCTCTGCCGCCGACGCCGAAGATCACCGACGAATGGGACGGAACCACGCTGTTCCAGCCGGTGGCTTCCGCTGCCGGGCTGATTGAAGCCAAGGGCCTGCGCGTTGCGATATCGGGCGTGGCAAAGGTGGATGCCGGCGAAAGCTGCACCTTCGAAGGCAAGGAGTGGAACTGTGGTGTTCGAGCGCGCACGGAGTTTCGCAGCTTCTTGCGGAGCCGTGCCGTGGTCTGCGACGTGCCAGCCGATGCAGCGCAGGGCGATGTCGTCGCCAAATGCCGGATAGGCAAGCAGGATGTCGGCGCGTGGCTTGCGGCAAATGGCTGGGCGAAGGCCGATGCAGGCGGACCCTATGGCGACATTGGCAAGAAGGCCGAGGCCGAGAAGAAGGGCATCTACGGCCCACCGCCGGAGCGTATCGAGACGACGATCTCGCCGGACGCCATGAGCCTGCCCTCGGTCGAAGGGGAGCCTGCCGAGCCAGCGGCAGAGGCTCTGATCCAGTAGGACGCTCTGGCGGAGACCGGCAGGCGCTCCATGCATTCGACGCCAGGCTGTTATGCCGGCTCGACGGCGAAATAGACGGTCGAGCCGGCATCCAAGACGTTAGGCTGCCAGTTTGCCTTCCAGAGCCTTGCGAATCAGAGCGCGCGTTTCGACGATGCCATAAAGTGCTGCAAACGAGCCAAAGCGCGGTCCGCGTTCCTGGCCGATCAGCACCTGGTAGATCATCTGGAAGAAGGCGACCGATACGCCAGGGCCGCCTTCCGGGCTTTTCTTGGAATGATCCTGGTAGCGCTCGATCTGGCGGGCGATGTTGAGCACGGCGTTCTGGATCGCTTCGCCGTCGGCACCCGCAGGCAGGGCGCCGAGTGTCGCTTCGAGCGCTTCCAGTGCTGCGCGTTCGACATCGTCGGCCGCGCGGAAGGTCTTCGTCGGCTTCACGAAATCGTCGAAATAGCGGATCGCATAGCCCGTCAGCCTGTCGAGCTCAGGATGCGTTGCAGGCGTTGTGCCAGGCGCATGGCGCGAGATGAAGCCCCACAGGACGTCCTTGTTCTGGGCGTTGGAGGCGCTGACCAGGTTGAGCAGCATCGAGAACGGCACCGGCATGTCGACAACCGGCGGGTTGCCGTCATGCATGTGCCAGACCGGATTGCCCAGCCGCTCTTTCCACTCCTGCCGGGGATAAGCGGCGAGGAAGGTGTAATATTCGTCCACAGCCCGCGGGATGA
>NZ_JBFUIP010000191.1:0-10029 GCF_056401815.1 Aminobacter sp. P4_D5
ATTCCGTGTACAGCAGCCATTTGCCCCAATCTTTTGATCGAGAAATGGTCTGGACGCCCAGCTTCAGGCGCACCCTGAGCTGGGCGTTTTGGGCGGTAAACGACGGAAATAGTCGTGCGCCTTGATCTTTTGCCCTATCGATCTGGCCGTCGAATAATTGTCGCAGACGGGCCTTTGGCCTCTACCGCCTTGGCCTTGTTGTGCATTACTGGCGTCTCGGCGCTGCTTGGCGGTGCATCTTCGGCATATTCCCAGGCGGTCTCGGCCACCAATGGCGCGCAGGTCGCCGTCCCAAGCGCCTCGTTTCCGGCCACGACCTACTCCAGCGGTGCCTTCGGCCAGTTCGGCTACATATTGTTTTCGACTGGGGTGAATGCCGGCACGCCAAGCCTGATCACCGGCAGTGGCCTGACCATGGCGACAGGTGGTGATCGCGCCTTTGTCGGCCGGGTCGAGGCGAACGGCCAGATCGTGCTCAGCAACAGTTCGCTGACCACCACCGGCAGCCTCGCGAACGCCTTATCGGCCGATGTCGGCACGATCACCGGCACCAACCTCGCCATCGTGACGCGGGGACCGACATCCAGCGGTGCCGTCGCCGCCAACGGCAGCACGATCACGCTGACAGGCGGCACGATAGACACGTCCAACGCCAACAGTATGGGGCTCAATTCCACCACCGGATCGACAGTCACGGCAAGCGACGTCGCGGTGACCGGCGTCGGTATTGGAATCAATGCCGAGACAGGTGCTCAACTGAATTTCACCGGCGGAAGCATTGCGACCAGTGGGACCGGAGCGCATGGCGCCGTGGCTACGACCGGCGGCACGATTATGATCTCCAGCGCGACCATCAACACGACGGGCCAGGACTCGACGGGCCTCGCGGCGTCGGGCCTCGGCTCAAGCATTCTAGCCTCAAGCATCGTCGTCAACGCGACCAATTTCGGCTCGTTCGGCGTGGGCGCAACAGATCAGGCCCAGATCACCATCAACGGCGGTACGATCACCAGCGTGAACAGCGCGCTTCGCGTCGCCAATGGCGGATCCATTGCTGCAAGCAACGTCCATCTCACCGCAACCGGCGGCAATGCCTTGGGGGTGTTCGCCGACAACGGCACTATCAATATGACAGGGGGATCGATCACGGCGCTTCAGGGAAGCTCCGACCATGCCTTCAACGCATCGAACTCGGCACTCCTACAGGCAGACGGTGTCATCGTGAACGCCAGCGGGAACGGGGTCAACCTCAGTTCCGGGGCGCAGGCAACGTTCAAGAACGGCACCATCGACAGCGTTGGCAGCGGCGTCAGTGTCAAGTTGGCTTCGAAAGCGGAAGTGTCGAATACCGAAATCACCACGACCGGAGACAACGGCTTCGGTCTCCATGCCAGCAACGCAGGGTCTTCGATCATAGCCACGGCTGTTCGTGTCACCACCAGCGGCGCCAACGCTCATGGCGCGGTCGTGGACGACAGCGCCATGCTCAGCCTCTCCAACAGCGAGTTGACAGCCAATGGCGACGGCGCAAGCGGCCTGTCCGTGACTGGCCCAGCGGCTAGCACGCAGACTGCAAGCTTGACCCAGGTGACGCTGGCCAGCCCCCACGGAGCCTCGATCTTAGCCACTGGCGGTACGGCGAATGTAGCTTTCAACAATTCGACAGCCGTCATCAACAACGGCCTTTGGCTGCATGTAACCTCGCCCGACGCGACCAACCCGACAGTTGCCAATATCACGATCGATCCGTCGACGATCAGCGGTGCAGCGATAACGGATGCATTGAGCACGTCGAATGTATCCCTCATCGCCGGCTCGGTGTGGACGATGACGGGCAATTCGAACGTCACTAACCTGACGAATGACGCGAGCCTCATCGGTTATACCCCACCTGTCGGCGATCCGGCGCTGCTATCGAGCTACAAGACGTTGACGACGCAGAACTATTTCGGCCAAGGCGGTACGCTTGCGTTCAACACCTTCCTTGGTGCTGACGGGTCACCGTCGGACATGCTCGTCATCGACGGCGGCACCGCAACGGGAAACACCACGCTTGCCGTCAGAAACGCCACCGGTCCGGGTGCCCTGACGCTTTCCGACGGCATCAAGGTGGTCGACGCCACCAATGGCGGAACGACGGCTGACGCTTCGTTTGTCCTACGCGGCAATTACGTCACCAAGGACGGCCAGCCGGCGGTGGTCGGCGGTGCTTATGCCTACACACTGTTCCACAACGGCGTCACCGATCCTGCCGACAGCGACTGGTACCTTCGTTCGCAGATTGTGCCGACGCCTCCCGGCCCGACCCCACCACCACCGCCGAAGCCGCGTTATCAACCGGGCGTTCCGCTCTACGAGGTCTATCCGCAGCATCTTCTGGCACTCAACACCGTACCGACGCTGCAGCAGCGTGTCGGCAACCGCTACTGGAACGAACCCGCACCCGAGACGGTGTTCTGCAAGGACGCCTCGAAAAACTTCCAATGCCCTGTTTCAAGCGAACAGGCGCAATATTACGCCGGATCCGACGGCAAAGGTGTGTTGATCGAGGACCAGCGGGCGATCTGGGGCCGCATCGAAGGCAGCCATATCAGTATCGAACCCGCTTCAACCACCTCAGGCACCGACTACGACACCAATGTATGGCGGCTGCAGGCTGGCCTCGACGGTCTGCTGCACGAAGCCGAGGACGGCTCGAAGCTGATCGGCGGCGTCACGGTGCATCTCGGCCAGGCCTCGAGCGACGTCACCTCGTTTTTTGGCGATGGCGACATCGACACCACAGGTGGTGGGTTCGGCGGCACGCTGACCTGGTATGACCAGAACGGCTTTTATGTCGACGGCCAGGCATCGCTGACTTGGTTCAATAGCGACCTGACCTCGAAGGCCCGAGGCCTGCTGACGCCAACCCTCATCGACGGCAATGGTGGCTTTGGTTATGCGCTGTCGATCGAAACAGGCAAGAAGATCGACCTCAACGACAGCTGGGCGATAACGCCGCAAGCCCAACTGATCTACGCCAATGTCGACTTCTCCAGTTTCACCGATGTGTTCGGTGCCAACATCTCGCTTGGAAGTGGTGACAGCCTGATCGGCAGGCTCGGCATCTCAGCCGACCGCGATCACAACTGGAAGGATGATGAAGGTAAAACGCGCCGCAGACATCTCTACGGCATCGCCAACATCTATTATCAAATGCTCGACGCCACCCAAGTTGACGTCTCGGGCACCAGCTTTGAGACCCGTCCCGACAGGTTGTGGGGTGGGCTCGGGCTCGGCGGCTCCTACAACTGGGACGACGACAAATATTCGCTCTATGGCGAGGTCTCGGTCAACAGCTCGCTCGAAAACTTCGGCGACAGCTATGCCCTTGCCGGCACCGCCGGCTTCAGGGTGAAGTGGTAGGGAGCAGGTTAGTTTGATGGCGTGACGTAGAGCGCCACGCCATCAAACGATGTCTTGGTGCCCTTAAGTCTCAACTGCGATGTCTGCCACTGCGCAGCCTCCGCGTGTCGTCACGGACACGCGGAGAGCTGATGGCCGGGTCACACCATTCCAAGAGCTGCCTTGTACAGGTCGAGGATCGCCTCGGCCTCGTCGCGCTCGGCCTGGTCCTGCTTGCGCAGGCGGATCAGCGTGCGGAGCGCCTTGGTGTCGAAGCCGGTGCCCTTGGCTTCGGCATAGACGTCCTTGATGTCGTCGGAGATGGTCTTCTTTTCTTCCTCAAGACGCTCGATGCGCTCGATGAAGGCGCGCAACTGGCCGGCGGCAACAGTCTGGCTGGTATCTGTAATTTCGTCGGCCATGGGGCACTCCGCAATCTGACTGGGGCAAAGGTGAATGGGAAAGCGCGACTCGGCGCGCCAAGGGCATTTCGGCCGGTTCGATGCCTCATGATGGCAAGAGGGTCAAGGGGACGTGGCGGCGCAGCTGACACGCCGCCACAGATTCTGCGTCAATGGTCCTTGGGCCGGCTGGCCTCGAAGGCTGCCTTCTGCGCGTCGGTCGCCTCCAGCTGGTGCTTGGCCTGCCACTCGGCATAAGGCATGCCGTAGACGATCTCGCGCGAGGCGTCCTTGGACAGCTCGACGCCGGCCTCGGAGGCCGCGTCACGGTACCAGTTGGAAAGGCAATTTCGGCAGAAACCGGTGAGGTTCATCATGTCGATGTTCTGCACGTCGCTGCGCTCGCGCAGATGCTCCCGCAAGCGGCGGAAGGCGGCGGCCTCGAAATCGCGCTGCTGGGTTTCGCTGAGTTGGGCCATCGTCGTCTCCATCACAACGGCCCGGTGCGCGAGCCGAATTGCTTGACCTCATGTATATCGGCACGGCGATTGATCGCGTCAACGATGGGGGCGAGGCGATTGGCCCAATCGGTGGTTCCCTTGTCGTCGCCGATCAGGTCCTGCCTGATTTCGATCAGCGCATGGGCAAAGCCGTTGACGATGGCGTGACGGAACATGGTGTCGCCGCGCAACGCGCCGTCATAAGGCTCGTTGTCGCCGACAACGATCCCCTTGTCTTCGGCCAGCATCTCGATCAGCGGCCAGGCGGCGCGGTGGTCCATGTCCCAGAGCACGCCCGCGTGCCAGGGGCGGGCGTGGCCCTGCATGACGGGCGTGAAGGAATGTACAGACAAGATGAAGGGTGCGGTGCCGGTCTGTTTGTGAACCGAAGAGACCATGGCGCCGACCGCGTCGTGATAGGGCCGGTAGAAATTGTCGAGGCGGCGCTCGCGCTCTTCTCCAGACATCGGATAATTGCCCGGAATGACCGAGCCGTCATAGAGCTGGCGGATCAGGGTCGGGTCATCCTCGCCGCGATTGGGGTCGATCAGCAGCCGCGAAAAATTGGCCAGAACCGCCGGCGCACCGGTGATCGCTGCGAGCTTGCGGGTGACCTGCTCGGCGCCGATGTCGTAGGCGATGTGGMGGTCGAACTCCTCGGGTGCGAGGCCGAGATCGCCATATTCCTCGGGMAGGTCGCGGCGGGCGTGGTCGCACAAAAGGACCAGGCCCCTGTTGCGGTTGCCTTCGATGATCTCGAAAGGGGCAAAGATTGCTGTTCGCGTCATCGGCGGCAATTTGTCCTTCGGCAGGGCTTCGGTGTAGTTTCGTGGCAGTCCCTGATGTGGGGATATGTGCTAACGCCGTTGTTTTGCCAACCTTTTTTCGAATATGCCAGATGAGGCAGCAAATCATGCCGGCCAAGCGCATCTAAATCGATTGGATAAGCGCGCAGCCATGCGTTGACATGCGCCTGATCATTGCCGAAAAGGGCACCAGAAAATGCAGAATTCGTCGAAGAGGGGCTTGGGGATGGAATTTGCCGGAAGGCCGCGCGCACGCTCAGCCTTCGCATTGCTCTTCCTTTGCTTGGCAATCCCGCTGTTTACGTCAGTCGCAGCAACCCCGGCACATGCCGATTTCAGGGTCTGCAATGCTACCCAGAGCCTTGTCGGCGTCGGCATCGGCTACCGTGCCAAGGCCGGCTGGATCACCGAAGGCTGGTGGCACATCGAAGGTTCCACCTGCAAGACGCTGATCGAAGGCCCGCTGTCATCGAGGTTTTATTATCTCTATGCAGAAGATGCCGAGCGCGGCGGACGCTGGGATGGCCCCATCAACATGTGCGTGGCTGAAAAAGAGTTCAAGGTCGCCGGCGTCACCGACTGCGTAGCGCGCGGTTTCCAGCGTGCCGGCTTCCAGGAATACGACACGGGCGAACAGGCGAACTGGATGGTCCAGCTCACCGACGAGCCCGCAACGGGCGCCAATGCGGCCGCCTCGGGAACGAACGCTCAATGAGACGTAGCCGCAAGGTCAAGATACTCGCAACTCTCGGTCCTGCCTCGTCCGACGAGGTCATGATCCGCAAGCTCTTCGATGCGGGCGCCGACGTCTTCCGCATCAATATGAGCCATACCGACCACGATTCGATGCGCACGCTTGTCGCCCGCATCCGCAAGGTCGAAGACGAGGCCGGCCGTCCGATCGGCATCCTCGCCGACCTGCAGGGACCCAAGCTGCGTGTCGGCAAGTTTGCCAATGGCAAGGAAGAGCTGACCGTCGGCCAGACCTTCACGCTCGACGACAATCCCGAGCTCGGCACAGCGGCCCGCGTCCACCTGCCGCATCCCGAGATCCTCAAGTCGGTGCAGGAAGGCCATCGCCTGCTGATCGACGACGGCAAGCTCGAATTGAGGGCGGTAAAGACCAACGGAAAGTCGATCGTCTGCACGGTCGTTGCCGGCAACAAGATTTCCGACAAGAAGGGCGTCAGCCTGCCCGACACCGACCTGCCGGTCGGCGCGCTGACCGAGAAGGACCGCAGGGACCTCGACGCGGTGCTTGAGACCGGCGTCGACTGGGTCGCGCTGTCGTTCATCCAGCGCCCCGAGGATCTCGCCGAAGCGCGCAAGATCGCTCAAGGGCGCGCGCTGCTGATGTCGAAGATCGAAAAGCCGCAGGCCGTTGCGCGTCTGGCCGAGATCATCGAGCTCTCCGATGCCTTGATGGTCGCCCGTGGCGACCTCGGCGTCGAAATGCCGATCGAATCGGTGCCCGGCATCCAAAAGCAGATCACACGTGCCGCCCGCCGCGCCGGCAAGCCGGTGGTGGTCGCCACCCAGATGCTCGAATCGATGATCACAGCACCTGTGCCGACCCGCGCCGAGGTCTCCGACGTGGCAACCGCCGTGTTCGAAGGTGCCGATGCGATCATGCTGTCGGCCGAGTCGGCTGCCGGCCAATATCCGGTCGAGTCGGTGGCGACGATGGACCGCATCGCCCAGCAGGTCGAAAAGGACCCGACCTATCCCGGCATCATCAATGCCCAGCGTTCCCAGCCGGAAGCAACCGGTGCTGATGCCATCTCGCTTGCAGCGCGCGAAATCGCCGAGACGCTGAAGCTTGCGGCGATCGTCACCTACACCGCTTCGGGCACCACCGGCCTGCGCGCCGCGCGCGAGCGGCCACGGGTGCCGATCATCGCGCTGTCGCCGATCCTCGACACGGCGCGGCGCCTGTCGCTGTTGTGGGGCACGCATTGCGTGGTTTCGCCTGATGCGGTCAATCTCGACGACATGGTCGAGCGCGCCTGCAACGTCGCCTTCAACTCGGGTTTCGCCGCCGCCGGCGACCGCGTCATCATCACTGCCGGCGTGCCGCTCAGGACGCCGGGCTCGACCAACATGCTGCGCATTGCCTATGTCGGGCCGGRCGGCAAGGGAAGCAGGTAAGAGACGGGATTAGGGCAGTAGGGGAGTGAGGCAGTAGCCGCTCTTATTGCCCTACTGCCCTATTCCCCCAACTTTTTCATTCACACAAATATCCGTGCCAAAATCGTCGCCCGCAATCCGCGCCTCGACAGCCCGCGCAACCGCCTGCAGGTCGCGCGGCTGACCGGCGATTCTTTCCACCGCTGCCACGACAAGATCGGGCGCCACCCAGTCGGGCTTGTGGCCGAGGTTCTTCACCCAGACCAGCTCGGCATCAGGAATGTCGCGGGCAAGGCCGATCGAATGGATCTCTTCATAAACGACAGTGTCGTGATCACCTGAGATCACCACTGTCGGTGTCTTGATCGTGGGGTAGCGCGGCGCGGTTGCCAAAACGTGGCGGTACAGCCCCTCGACATCGATGGCGTTGGCGCGGAAAGCCTTTGGCCGCAGCACCAGCCTGATCGAGGCCTTGTCGACATAGCCATCTGGCACCTTGTTAGGCGAGAAAACGCAGATTGTCGCCGCATCGATTCGCATGAGTCCGGCCGGATTGGCGACCGTTTCGGCAAACAGACGCCCCACCACCTGCTTGGCGCTGACACTGTAGTACCAGGAGGTGCCGCCACCTGGCCAGGGATGCGTCGCCGCCGACAGGAACAAGAGCCCCCGCGTGCGCTCGGGGTGTTCGAGCGCAAAGGTCGCTGCCACCGCCCCGCCGAACGAATGGCCGATGATGATCGCATCGTTGATGCCGAGCCTGTCCATCAGCGCTGCGATGGTCGCCGAATGTTCGGTCGGGTTGTCGTTGTTGCCGGGGCCGCGTCCAGACCAGCCATGGCCGGGCCGGTCGAAGAACAGCATCTCGGCGCGGCCTTCGAACATGTGCCTTAAAGGCAGCATCTGGTCTTTCAGATTGGCGCTCGCGCCATGAATGAAGACGAGTGGCGGCAGGTCGGCGCCGGCGGATGCCGGCACGTGGACATAGTGGAGGCGGGCGCCTGATATGTCGACGAAACTGCCCGCCGGCGGATTGCGCCGCTCGATCAGCCAGGATGTCACGCGGGTAAAGCCTGCAAGCGCGAGCACCAGCGCAACAAGCAGGACCAGGATTGTGGTGAGGATGTTCATGCAGCCAGGGGGAGAGGGGAGGAAGTGAAGTAAGGCAGTAAGGCAGTAGGGCAATACGGCAGTAGGGCAGTAGGGCAGTAGGTAAGGCATCGAGTGTGGCGCAGACACATACTGCCATACTGCCATACTGCCGTATTGCCCTACTCCCTTACTGTCCTATTCCCTTCAAATGCCTTCGCCGGCAAGCTCTTCCGACAGCCGCGACACCTCGCCTTGGGCATTGCGCAGCATCGGGTAGATGACGAGCACGCGTTGCCAGGCTTGCAGCGCCAATTCGTTGCGGCCGGTGGCGGCCATGATCTGCGCCATGCCGGCCAAGGCGCCGAAATGGCGCGGCTCAAGCTCAAGCGTGCGTTCGATGTCGGCCATCGACTTGCGATAGTTGCGTGTCAGGAAATGCACGGTGGCGCGCCGATTCCAGCCTTCGGCATATTGCGGCTGCAGCGTTACCACCTGGTCGAGGAAATCAAGCGCGACGTCGAACTTCTGGGCTTTGATCGCTTGCTCGGACCACAGCATCATCAGGTCGACGGAGGCGCTTCCCGACCTGTTCCACGCTTCCGAAATGCGGCTGGCGAGGCGCTCGGCGGCCTTTTCGTTGCGCTCGCGCTTCAGGTCGGCAAACAGCGAATCAAGCTGATTGTCGGGCTTGGCGACAACGGGGCTGTCTGTGGATTGGGCAAACGCCAGCTGCGGCGGGAACGTTGCCGCCATGGCCAGGGCGAAAAAGGCAAAAACGTTCCGCATGCGGAAACTTTAGACCCCCGCATGGGAACGTCAAACTGAAATTGCCGTGATGCGTCGGCCGCGAGCGGCCGAGCCTACATCAGCCCTGGCGAGCCTTGTAGCGCGGGGCGGTCTTGTTGATGATGTAGATGCGGCCCTTGCGACGAACCAGCTGGCAGTCACGGTGGCGGCCCTTGAGTGCCTTGAGCGAATTCTTGATCTTCATGTCACTAACCCGTCGGATGGGGCCCATCACCGGGCCGAAACTAAAAGCGCGCCAAAAGAGCGCGCCCAATTTGTGTGAAAGGCTCTTAGACGAGGAGTCGGAGCCAGTCAACCGCAGGCAGCGCCAAGCCTGCGGATTGATTCATCTATCCGGCCCCGATGCACCCGACAACGCCTCGTGCGAGAGCTTGCCAGGCGTCGGTCTCGCTGGAATTGTAGTTGAGCCATGCGACGGAGCGGAAAATGCGGCTTGAGATTCTACTGTCGGCGATCGCGTGTTCAATGGTGGCGTCCGTGGCTTTGGCCGAAGAATGCGACCGCAACGACCAGACCCAKACAGGCATGGACATCTGCGCCGGTGCCGACTATGCGGCCTCCGACGCCAAGCTGAACAAAGCCTATGGCGAGATCATCAAGCGCTTGTCCGACAATGCGGACGCCAAGAAGTTGCTGCAGGAGTCGCAACGCGCCTGGATCGCCTTCCGCGACGCCGAATGCAAATTCTCCGCCACCGGCGTCGACAGCGGGTCGGTCTATCCGATGATCCTTGTGATGTGCCTGAAGGACGTGACCGATACGCGCGTCGAGCAGCTCGGCGTCTATCTCAAATGCGCGGAGGGCGACCTGAGTTGCCCGGCGCCGGCGAAGTAGGGCCGGCCTGTCCGTCGATGGCTCAAGTAGCAATCCGGTGGCCAGCGCCTTTTTCAAAAGCCTGCTAGTGCATGATCC
>NZ_JBFUIP010000192.1:0-10020 GCF_056401815.1 Aminobacter sp. P4_D5
CAGGCATCCTCATCAACGGCAACAAGATCACCGGGTCGAACATGTCTTGCACCGCTGGCAAGATAAGCGAAATGAAAGACCACCTCTCGGTGCTTCTGAGCTGCGCCGATTCCGTGATGTTCCAGAGCATGTCCATGTCATTCAGGGTGGTCGACAAGGATACGTTCGAGCGAATGGACCCGAGCTTCCCCGAGATATCGATGAGATACTATCGCTGCCAGCTCTGAATTTGTTGCCCTGCACTTGATCGGGAGGAACGTCACGCCGACGGAACCCACGCTTGCGTTTGACAAGGTTTCGGACGAACTCGCCGCCCGTCGAACCGGTATGGCGTTCCAGCGCACGCGCATGAGCGCCGACCGTACCCTGATGTCGGTGATCCGCACCTCGCTTGCGTTGATCAGCTTCGGCTTCACCATCTACCAGGTGTTTGAGAAATTGCGCGAACAAGCAGCGCTGACCGGCACAGCACCGGCGCGCAATTTCGGCATTGCCCTTGTCGCGCTGGGCATCGTCATGCTCGTTGTCGGCATCATCTACCATCTTCAGTTCATGCTGGGCCTGCGACGGGAGCGTGAGGCGATGAGAGCTGCCGGGCTCGTCCACGCCCAAAGCAGTTTCCCGCCATCGTTCACGCTCGTCACGGCAGTGATCCTGTTTTTCATCGGCGTCGCCGCCATCGTCAGCATGGTCTTCCAGATCGGCCCTTTCGGCTAGAGCGGCGTCTGCAGTACCACCTCCCCGACGTCCTTGCTTCCCGCTTCAACTTCCTCTCCGAGGTGGCATGAATTCAGCTATCCCGGCCTCAAGCGCTCCAAATGTTGACCATTTGGAAGGCTTTTGGGTGCATTAGCGGCCCCTGGTATCGGCCTACGCTGGGTTGCATCCATGGGAGTATGTGCAAGGTGGTCACGGAAGCGAAACAGGGCGTGCAGCGGGGCTTGAACAGCTATCTCCTGGCGCTGGCGCTCGTCTGCCTCGTGCCGGTAATCGCAGTCTCGGCCCTTGCGGTCTGGCATGCGGGATACGCTTACATGCACACCGCGACCACCAGGTTGAACGACACCGCCGGCACGCTCGCCAACGCCATAGAGGGCGAGCTGCAGGGGCGCTTCGCCACCATGGAAGTGCTCGCATCGTCCTTTGCGCAGCCTCATGCGGAGCCGATCCCGCTGTCTGAGAAAGGCTTCGGCAAGATCGGCCTCGATGGTGAGGTCGCACTGGTCGACGCGGAAAGCATGCATGTTTTGCGTTCCCGCTCTACTGTGGCCGCAGGCACCGCCTTGGCCGCACTGCAGAGCCAATCGCCGATGGTCTCGAACATCGTCATCAGGGACGACAGGCCCCTGCTGTCACTGGCGCTGCCGGTGACAGGCGGCCAGGCCGCGTTTGTCCTGACGACTTCCCCTTCCGCGCTGGTGCAGACCTTGCTGCGAGGAAAACGCTCGCTGACTGGCATTCTCGTCGCGGTGACCGATGGCAACGGCCGCATCGTGGCGCGCTCGCGCGAGCCGGAACGTTTCGTCGGTCAAATCGCGCCCGACTGGCCTAAACTCCMGGCGCTGGGAACCGACTCGGGACTGATCGAAGCAGAAACCGCAGAAGGCTTGCCGGTCATGCTTTCGTTCCAGAAACTGCAGGGCACTCCGGGCTGGGTTGTCGTCGTCGGCGAGCCGACAAGCGTTTTCAACGCGCGCTGGCGCGATCCCATCATGAGTCTTCTGATCGGTGCAATCGTGGCGATCGGGCTGGCGCTCACCCTTGCCATGTGGCTGGGCCGCCGCATCCTCCAGCCGGTACAGGCGCTGGTCGCCCACAGCAACGCGATTGCGGACGGCAAGCTGTCGAACGACGCGTCAGTGCCGCCTTCGTCCATTCGCGAATTCGAAATGCTGCGGCTGAGCTTCGAGAAAGCCGAAAAGGCGTTGCGAAGTGAGAAGCGGCGCTATCGGGTCATTGCCGAAGCAGGCGCCATCGTGCTTTGGCGACGTTCTTTCGATGGGGTCGGTTCGGCCACCGGCTGGGAGCAACTGACCGGCAGGCCCGCAAGCGAGCTCGTGGGCTACGATTGGGCCGATGCCATCCACCCCGAAGACCGGCCGCATTCATCGGCAGCCTGGAGCGAGGCGATCGCCAATGCGACACCGCTGGATGTCGAGTTCCGCCTCAAGGTCAGGGACGATCAGTGGCTATGGGTCCGCTCGCAGGGTTCTCCGGTCGCCGACGACAATGGCAATGTTGTTGAATGGGTCGGTGTCCTCGAAGACATCGACGCGCCGAAAAAAGATCAGGCCCGCATCGCCCATATGGCGCACCACGATGCGCTGACGGGACTTGGAAACCGCACTCTGTTCCGGCTGCGCCTGGAGGAGGCTGCTAAAGAGGCCGGCAATGGCGCGCAAGGTGCCTTGCTTTGTCTCGACCTCGACCGATTCAAGCAGGTGAACGACACGCTCGGCCACCCCGTGGGCGACGCGCTCCTGTGCGAAGTTGCTGCCAGATTGCGCAGTTGCACGAGCGGCACGGACTGCATCGCGCGTGTCGGCGGCGACGAGTTCTCGATCGTGCAAACGAATGCCGATCAGCCCGAGGCGGCCGCGGCTCTTGGCAGCAGGCTGGTAGAGGTGCTGTGCGCGCCGTACGACATCGACGGCCATAACATCACCATCGGCGCGAGCGTCGGCATCACGCTGCTGGGCGAGGAACGCCAGGACGTCAGGACCTGGTTGAAGCGTGCGGACCAGGCGCTCTATCGCGCAAAAGAACTCGGTCGCGGACGTATCGCCTTCTACGAGCAGGACGTGTTGTTGGCGGACATGGCGCGTTTGGTCGAACGCAACAAGGTTGCCGAAGCAGCGCCTTCACGTGCTGCTCGCATGTCCAGATAACGCAGCTGGCGCCGGCAGTACGCCTAACTCACCTCGGCGCGCGCTCGTGGCCGCGCGTCGTTGCGCTCATGGGTGAAAATGGCTGGGGGCAGCGGCTCGCGATTGCGGATGATGTCCGCGCCCTTCTCGCCAACCATGATCGTCGGACCGTTGGTGTTGCACGAAGGCACGCGCGGCATGATCGAGCTGTCACAGACGCGCAAGCCTGCAATGCCATGCACCTTCAATTCGAGATCAACCACCGCCATGTCGTCGGTGCCCATTCGGCAGGTGCCGACGGGGTGATGGTCGGTCTTGGCGTTGGCACAGCCATAGTCGAACAGGTCTTCGTCGCTGACTTTGCCCGGCCCAGGCAGGCGTTCGGCCAGCACGAACGGCTTGAGCGCGGCCTGCTGCATGATTTCGCGCGCGACCTTCAGCCCTTCGATCGACATCTTGCGGTCATGTGGATCGCTCCAGTAGTTCGGGTCGATCAAGGGCGCTGCCGCGGGATCGCTCGACGCAAGCCGCACGGTGCCGCGCGAGCGCGGATGCAGATAGGCCGAGTTCAGCGTCACACCGGCGTTCTTGAGCCGCTCAACGCCCGCCTCGATGCCCGAGCCAAGCCCGAGATGAAACTGGATGTCGGGCGAACGCGCGTCGGGGTCGGCATACCAGAAGCCGCCGGTCTCAAACAGGCTCGACGTCACCGGTCCGGTGCGGAACAGCACATATTGCAGGCCGGCCCACAGCGTGCGGTGCAGCTTGGCGACATTGTCGTAGGTGTGATCGCCCGTGCATTCGGAGATGACGAACAGGTCGAGATGATCTTGCATGTTCTCGCCGACGCCCTTGAGGTCGTGAACGACTGTTACACCTACGCCCTTCAAATGATCGGCCGGGCCGATGCCCGACTGCAGCAGAAGTTTCGGCGAGCCTATCGCGCCTGAGGTGACCAGCACCTCGCGCTCGGCGCGGATGAACTCGACGCTATTGCCGTGGGCCACTTCGACTCCAACCGCCCTGCCCTTTTCGACCACGATGCGCGTCACGCGTGCGCCTGTGCGAGCAGTGAGGTTCTGACGGTTTTTGATCGGATCGAGATAGGCCATGGACGCCGACGAGCGGCGCTTGTTGCGCTGGGTCAGCTGGTAGAAGCCGACACCCGCCTGCTGGCGGCCGTTGAAGTCGTGGTTGTAGGGGATGCCTAATTCCTGGCCGGCACGAATATAGGCATCGCAGATCGGCAGTGCCGCCGACGGCATCGAAACGCCGAGCGGACCGCCATAGGAATGATAGTCGTCGGCAAAACGCTGGTTGTCTTCCGAGCGCTTGAAATAGGGCAAAACCGAGCGGTAGTTCCAGCCGGTACAGCCGTCCTCGCGCTCCCATAGATCGTAGTCGGTGGCGTTGCCGCGCGTGTAGAGTTGCGCGTTGATGCTCGACCCGCCGCCGATGACCTTGGCCTGGGTGTAGCGCAGCACGCGGTTTTTCATGTGCTTCTGCGGCACGGTCTCCCAGCCCCAGCTGGCCACGCCCTTGGTCATCTTGGCGAAACCCGCCGGCATGTGGAACAGCGGATTCCAGTCGCCGCCGCCGGCTTCAAGCAGGAGCACGCGAACATCCGCGTCCTCGCTCAGCCGGTTGGCGAGCACGCAGCCGGCCGGCCCGGCGCCTGTGATGATGTAGTCGTAGGTCATCTCGAAACTCTCAAAGTCGCGCGACCGACAACGCACCGTCGGCCTTGATGATGGAACCGGTGGCGAAACCGAAGGCGCCGCTGGCAAGGGCTGCCGCGATGCGTCCGATATCGTCGGGCTCGCCCCAGCGCCCGGCCGGCACCAGCCCTTCGGCGATCAGCCGGTCGTATCTTTCCGTAACTTTCGCCGTCATGTCGGATCGGATGATGCCGGGACGGATCTCGAACACATCGATGCCGGAGCTTGCCAGCCGGAGCGCCAGCCCCTGGGTGAAGGCGGCGAGCCCAGCCTTCGACATGCAGTAGTCGAGCCGCTCGGGCGAGGTCATCTCCGCCGAGATCGAGGTGATGTTGACGATCGAGCGCCGCTGGCCTGGCTGCGGCATGGCCAGCATCATCCGCAGCACGGCTTGCGTGAAAAACACCGTGCCGCGCAGATTGACCGCCATGATGGCATCGAAATTCTCGGGCGTGAGTTCGAGGAAGTCGCCGCGCACCTTGGAGGCGATGCCGGCATTGTTGACCAGGCAGTCGAGCCGCCCGAAATGCTCGACGATCTTGGCCACCGTAGCCGCATGGCCTTCGATCCCGGCGAGGTCCGAGGCGACGAACAGTACCTTGGCACCATGCTTTTCGAGGCCGGACACAGCGTCGGCCGCTGCCTGGTCCTCCTCGCGGTCGGTGATGGCGAGGTCGAAGCCCGCTTCGGCCAAAGCCTTGGCAACCGCAAGTCCGATGCCCCGGCGCGCGCCGGTCACGATGGCCACGGGTTTCGCCTGGATGCTCATGCCGCAAGCTCCTTCCTGGCAATATGGTCGGCGACGCGCAGCGCCTGTGCTGCGATCGTCAGGGCCGGATTGACCGCAGCGGACGTCGGCAAGAAGCTCGCGTCGACCACAAACAGGTTCGGGTGGTCGAAGGCGCGGCAGAAGACATCGAGCGGCGCATCTTTGGGATCGGTGCCGATGCGCACGGTACCGCATTGGTGTGACGGCGTGCGTTTGTCGAAGGCGCGGGAAACCACGATCGGAAAGCCCGCGCTGCGCAGCACGTCCTTGAGCTTCCCCACCAGCCGCTCATGCGCCTCCCAGTTGCTGCGCACCCATTTCAGCACGATGCGATCGCCGTCGACCATGACGCGGCTTTCGGGCGACGGCAGGTCCTCGCTCATCGCGTAGAAGTCGATCGAATGCGCGGTCACCCGGTTGAGCAACCACTCGGGCACCGAGGGCATGGCGCCCTTCAGGATAGTGCCCGAGATGCGCCCGAGCAGCTGTACATTGCCGAGCGGCGGACCGCCCTCGCCGTCCGATAGATAGAAATCGTTGAAGCCAAAGGTCTTCTGGTAGATCGAGTCATTGCGAAACCACGGGCTCAAGGCGATCACCGCCGTCGAGTTGTGGTTCATGAAATTGCGGCCGACCTGGTCGGAGCTGTTGGCGAGACCCCTAGGATTCGCGTCGTTGGCCGAGCGCAGCAGAAGCACTGCCGACTGTACCGCGCCCGCCGACAGGATGACGAGCTTCGGCTTCAGCACCCGGCTCTCGCCATTCTGCGTGAAATGCACGGGAGCAATGTTGCGCCCGTCCGCTCCGGTCTCGAGCCGCGTTACCTTGGCACCGGTCTGTAACTTGACGTTCTCATGCTTCAGCGCGATCGCAAGTGCCGCCGTCTCGGCATCCATCTTGCCGTCGAAACTGTTGGGATGCGCGTCCCACGGCGTCTTGCCCTTGGCGAGCCAGCGCTCGATGTCGACACCCAGCGGCAGCGAAAAAGGATGCACGCCTTTCGCCTTCAGGCGCGCCCGCACCTTTGCAATCGCTGGTTCATCGGCGACAGGCCTCAGCCCATAGGGCTTCGAATGCACGGGTTCGGTCGGGTCTTCGCCAAGTGCGCCGCGCACCTGGTAAAGCGCCTCGGCCAGGCCGTACCAAGGCTCCAGTTCCTCGTAAGGGAACGGCCATGCCGGCGACACACCTTCGAGATGCTGCATCTCTGCGAAATCCTCGCGGCGATAGCGTGTCAGCACGGCACCGTAGAATTTCGAATTGCCACCGACATTGTAGTAGTTGCCGGGATTGAATCCGGTACCGTCGGCCTCATACCAGGTCTCATCAGGGCGGAAATGGCCGCGCTGGAAGATGGCACGCTGGTCGCGGTTTTCGGGGCGGTCCTCGATGTGGCCGCCGGTCTCCAGGATCAGGATCTCGGCGCCGGTCGCAGCAAGGCCAGCGGCGACCGTAGCCCCGCCGACACCTGAACCGATGATGACGATGTCAGGCGATCCAGGCATTTCAGGCGATACGCAGCTGGCTCGTGGGGTCGAAGAAGACCGCCTTGTCGAGGTTGAAGGCGAGCTTCGTCTTCTGGCCTGCATGTATGGCCGCGTCAGCACGCAGCCGCGCGACCACCTCCTTGCCGCCCAGCTTGGTGACGGCGAAGGTGTCGGAGCCGGCCGGCTCCACCACCTCGATCAGGCACTCGCCTTCGGCGATGGATTTGKCGTTGCGGTCGGCGCCATCAGGGTCGGTCAGCGCCTCAGGCCGCACGCCGAAAATGATCTCCTTGCCGGAATAGGCGCCGAGCGCGCCGTTGGCCACCTTGATAGGCAGTGCCAGCGGCTGATCGCCAGGGCGATCGAGAATGACACTGAGACCACCCGCACCGCCTTCGAGACGGCATTTGAGCAGGTTCATCGCCGGCGAGCCCATGAAGTCGGCGACGAACATGTTGGCCGGGCTGTTGTAGATCTCGGCCGGAGTGCCGAACTGCTGCAACACACCGTCCTTCAGCACGGCGATCTTGGAGGCCAGCGTCATCGCCTCGATCTGGTCATGGGTGACATAAACGATGGTCGTTTTCATGCGCTGGTGCAGGCGCTTGATTTCGGTGCGCATATCGACGCGCAGCTTGGCGTCGAGATTGGACAGCGGCTCGTCGAACAGGAACACCTGCGGATCGCGCACCAGCGCCCGGCCCATGGCGACGCGCTGACGCTGGCCGCCGGAAAGCTGGCTCGGCTTGCGGTCGAGCAGATGGCCGATCTGCAGGATGTCGGCGACGGTCTTGATCGCCTTTTCGCGCTCGTCCTTGGGCACGCCTCGAATTTCCATGCCAAAGGCGATGTTCCCCGCAACCGTCATGTTCGGGTAGAGCGCATAGGATTGGAACACCATGGCGATGTCGCGCTTGGACGGATGCAGCCCGGCCACCGACTTGCCGTTGATGGCGATCTCGCCCGAGGTGATCGGTTCGAGTCCGGCAATGGTGTTGAGCAGCGTGGACTTGCCGCAGCCCGASGGGCCGACCAGCACCAGGAAACCGCCCTTGTCGATCTCGATGTTGATGTCCTTGAGGATCTCCACCTGGCCATAGGACTTGTAGAGATTGCTGATCTTGAGAAACGACATGGGCTTACCCCTTGACCGCGCCGGCCATCAGGCCGCGCACGAAGTAGCGTCCGGAGACGATGTAGACGATGAGGGTGGGAAGGGCCGCGAGGATCGCACCGGCGAAGTGCACGTTGTATTCCTTCACGCCGGTCGACGAGTTCACCAGATTGTTCAGCGCCACCGTGAGCGGGATGGAGTTGAAGCCCGAGAAGGACGAGCCGAACAGGAAGTCGTTCCAGATGTTGGTGAACTGCCAGATGACGGTGACGACGATGATCGGCCCCGACGACGGCAGAAGGATGCGGCGGAATATCTGGAAGAAGCTGGCACCGTCGATCTGTGCCGCGCGGATCAGCTCGGTTGGAAACGCCTCGTAATAGTTGCGGAAGAAAAGCGTGGTGAAGCCAAGGCCGTAGATGGCGTGGATGAGCACCAGCCCGGTGATGGTGCCGGCAAGCCCGGTGAGGCCAAGGATGCGGGCCGAGGGGATCAACACGATCTGGAACGGAATGAAGCAGGCAAGCAGCATCATGCCGAAGACGATGCTGTCACCCTTGAAGCGCCACTTGGTCAGCACATAGCCGTTGAGCGCGCCGAGGATGGTGGAGATGGCGACCGCAGGAACGACCATCAGCACCGAGTTGATGAAATAGGGCTTGAGCCCGACCGGCTGCACGCCGATCTGCGCCGTCGACCATGCGGACAGCCAGGGCGCTATCGTCCATTGCTGCGGCAACGCCAGCATGTTGCCTTGCCGGATTTCCTCCAGCGGCTTCAGCGAATTGACCACCATGACGTAGAGTGGAAGCAGGTAGTAGATCGCAAACAGGATGAGCACGACATAGATGATGGCGCGGGCGAAGATGCTGTTGCGGGTGGCGACGTCTTGGGAAGCAGCGCTCATTTTTTCTTCCCCCCGAGCTCGGAATAGAGATAGGGCACGATGATGGTGAAGATCATCATCATCATGATGATCGCAGAAGCGGCGCCCATGCCCATTTCGTTGCGTCCGAATGTGAATTTCTGCATGAACAATGCCGGGGTCCAGGTCGCGGTGCCGGGGCCGCCGTCAGTCATCGCCACGACAAGGTCGTAGGACTTGATGGCGAGGTGGGCGAGCACCACGAAAGCCGAGAGGAACACTGGGCGCATCAGCGGAATGATGATGCGGCGGTAGATGGTGAGCGTCGAGGCGCCGTCGATCTGGGCGGCCTTGATGATCTCATTGTCGACGCCGCGCAGGCCGGCGAGGAACATCGCCATGACGAAGCCCGAGGACTGCCAGACCGCGGCAATGACGATGGTGTAGATCGCCATCTTGCCGTCCTTGATCCAGCGGAACGAAAAGCTTTCCCAGCCCCATGACTGCATGACGTGCTCAAGCCCGATGCCCGGATCGAGGAACCATTTCCAGGCAACGCCGGTGACGATGAACGACAACGCCATGGGGTACAGGTAGATCGGCCGCAGGAAGCCTTCGCCGCGGATCTTCTGGTCGAGGAAGATGGCAAGCGCCAGTCCGATCGCGCTGCACACGACGATGTACAGCACCGAAAAGATGGCGAGGTTCTTGAGGGCCGTGATCCAGTTGGGATGGTTGAACAGCCTGACATAGTTGCCGAAGCCGACCCAGGTCGAAAAATCAGGCAAAAGCTTCGAGCCTGAGAACGACAGGAAGGCCGTGAAGATGATGAAGCCGTACACGAAGATAAGGATCACCGCGAAGCTCGGCGCCAGCACGAGCTTCGGCAGAAGATCCTGCATCGTCGCGCGCGGGTTCGCTACCGCGCGGGGTGCGGTCGTCGTAAGATCGGCCATGGGTCCAGCCTCTGGGTTGATCTGGTAAAGGGTGCCCCGGCCGAAGCCGGGGCACTGGGCTAAACTTAGCCCTTGGCTGCGGCAACCGCTTCGGCCAGCGCTTGGGCCGCGGCCTTGGAGTCGATGTCGCCGTTGTATTGGCGTGTGATGACGTCATACATGGCGTTCTTCACTGCAGCTGGGCTGGCATGGCCTTGGGACATCGAGCCGAACAGCGTGCCTTTCTCGTTGGCTTCGGCAAGGT
>NZ_JBFUIP010000193.1:0-9933 GCF_056401815.1 Aminobacter sp. P4_D5
CACGCGGCGCTGTGGGTTGGTGGCGGCCCAGCCGATCTGCGCCGCTTTGGCGTTTTCGACAGCGGCGCGCAGTTCCTGAGCCGAGGCCAGCGCCACGGTGGCGCGCACCGAGCCGTCCATCGGCTGCAGAACGTCCTGCTTGCGTCCGCTGGTGCCGGCGACATGCTTGCCGCCGATGAAATGACCGTAGTCGACCATTGCTTCTCTCCCAATTCTTTGTTGATGGCCCATTGTCCCGCTTAACGCGCRCCTTTGCAACGCGAGCGCGAACGCAACCGTTGTGCGCGAAATAAACAACAACGGGAGTTTGAATGCGATTTCATGCATAGTAGGGTGCATGGGCTGCCGCGCCAACCTGCGCTTGAGGGATGGAAACAACCAATGAACTGGGATGACGTCCGAATTTTTCTCGCCGTCGCGCGCACCGGCCAGATTCTCGGCGCGGCGCGGCGCCTCGAACTCAACCACGCAACGGTTTCGCGCCGCGTAGCGGCACTCGAAGAGGCGTTGAAGACCAAGCTGTTCCGACGGCTGACCACCGGCAGCGAATTGACGCCTACCGGCGAGCGTTTTCTCGAAGTCGCCGAGCGCATGGAGGCCGACATGTTGACCGCCCGGGCCGAAATCTCGGGCGAAGGCGACGAGGTTTCGGGCACTGTGCGCATCGGCGCACCCGACGGCTTTGGCGTTGCCTTCCTGGCACAGCGCCTGGGTACGCTCACCGCACAGCACGCCGATCTGCGCATCCAGTTGGTGCCTGTTCCAAGGACCTTTTCGCTGTCGCGGCGCGAAGCCGACATCGCCATCACCACCGAGCGGCCGAGCGAAGGCCGGCTGGTGGCGGCGAAACTCGTCGACTATTCGCTCGGCCTGTTTGCCTCGCGCTCTTATGCCGAGGCGCATGGCCTGCCGTCGTCGCGCGACGAGCTTTCCGCACATCGCCTGATCGGTTACGTGCCGGATCTCGTCGTCAGCCMCTCGCTCGACTACGCCGCCGAGTTCAGCCCCACTTGGGAATCCGCCTTTTCGATTTCGTCCGCACTCGGGCAGGTCGAGGCGGTGCGCTCAGGCGCCGGCATCGGTATCCTGCACACCTTCATTGCCCGCACCATTTCTGAGATCGTGCCGGTGACAGCGATCGCGCCGATCCGCCGTGCCTACTGGCTGGTCTACCACGAATCCGTCCGCCCACTGCGCCGCATCCAGACGGTTGCGGGCTTCATCACCAAGTCGGTGGAGCGCGAACGAGYGCTGTTTATCTAATCCCCTTCCGACAATCTCGCACATCCGCTAACACTGGCGTTTCATGCGAGGATACCGATTTGCTGCCCCGCCCCTACGCGGAATTGCTGCGCAAGGCCCGGCGTGCCACTCGGCGCGCCGACGAGGCCGAGGACCTGCTGCAGACGGTCCTTGTGGCAGCGGTCGAAGCCGGGCGCACCGACCTGTCGAAGATCGAAAACCGGCGTTGGCTGGAGGGCGCGTTGCGGCGCCGCGCAACTTTTGATGCGCGTTCGGCAGTCCGGCGGAGAAAACGTGAGGCGCCATTCGCCGTCGGCAGTTGCGAACCAACCGACCGCGACCCCGTGCCGGTTCGCTTCGTCGCGACCTTGCCGCCCAGCCTGCGCACGACGACGCTTCTGGCCCTGACCGGACACACACGACAGGAAATCGCCTGGCTGCAACGCCTTGCCGACCCGGCACTTCGCCAGCGCATCGCCGAGATCCGGCGCCGCTGGCTGGCCTTTGGCGGCACTCCGCTTGCGGAAATTCCCGGCCTTGCCGGCGCGCTCGCCTTCGGCAACATCAGGCGCTCCTTGCTCGCCATGGCAAGGCAACCGGGTACACTCCTCGCAAGCCACGACCCCGACGGGCATCTTTTTGTGATTGGCACCTCACAAAACCATGYCGCACGGCAACCTAGCAGACGTGCAACYGAAATCACGGAGTGACCAAATGTTCGGCAAATGCAAACTCGGCAACATCTGCTACTACGTCTCGGATATCGACAAGACCGAGGCCTTTTACCGCGATGTCATGGAGCTGGATGTCCAGCGCATGGATGGCGACGGAGAGGGCGAAGGCGATTGGCTGATCGCAAGCACCGCCAACGGCGTCGACCTGATTTTCTTCCAGATGGAATCGCGGCCCGGCAACTCCCCGATCATCGTCTTCGAGATTGCTGACGGCGGTATCGACGACATCGTCTCGTCGCTGGCCGGCAAAGGCGTGACCATTGTCACCCCGGTCAGTCATGCGCCAGGCGGCTGGTCGTCCGAATTCGCCGATCCTGACGGCCACACGATCTCGATGTACCAGTCGGCGGAAGCTCCGCGGTCGCTGAAGGCGGCTTGAACAGCTCAACCCCAATAACGCTCGGGGCCAAGTCCGCTGGCGTCGATCTCCGGCTCGCGGCCGGAGWTCATGTCGGCGAGGATTTTCCCCGAGCCGCAGGCCATGGTCCAGCCAAGCATGCCGTGGCCGGTGTTGATGAACAGGTTCGGCAATTTCGTCCTGCCTAAGATCGGCGGACCGTCCGGTGTCATCGGCTGCAGACCGCACCAGAAATGCGCGTCGCGCAAGCTTCCCGCACCGTCAAACAGCTGTCGCAGCGACCGTTCGAGCGGCGCACGGCGCGATTCATCCAAGGTCAGATCGAAACCCGACATTTCCATCGTGCCGCCGACACGGATACGGCCGCCCAGCCGCGTAATGGCGACCTTGTAGGTTTCGTCGATGACAGTCGAAACCGGCGCGCGGTCGGCATCAGCGATCGGCATGGTCAGCGAATAGCCCTTGAGCGGATACACCGGCACGCGCTGGTGCAGCTTGCGCATGAAGCGTTCGGAATAGCTGCCGGCTGCCATCACAAAGGCGTCGGCATTGGCAATGCCATCGTCCGAAACGACCTGATGAACGCGCCCGCCCGCATGTTCCAGTGAGTAGACACGCTTGCCGAACCGGAAAATCACGCCGCGTTCGCTGCACAGTTCGACCAGACGTTCGGTGAAAAGCCGGCAGTCGCCGGTTTCGTCATCCGGCATTCGCAGGCCGCCAACTATGTTCTGGCGTGCACCGGCAAGGCCTGGTTCGGCCGCGATACAGCCCGAAGCGTCGAGGATCTCGTAGGGCACCTCGAACTTGTCGAGCACGGAGGCGTCGGAGCCGATGCCGTCGAGCTGCTCCTGGGTGCGAAACAGCTGCAGCGTGCCATGGCTGAGTTCGTCGTAGGAAATGTCGGTGCCTTCGCGTAGCACGCGCAACATATCGCGGCTGTATTCGGCCAGCGCCATCATCAGTGCCTTGTTCGCCTGATAACGTTCTGCTGTGCAGTTGCGCAGCATCCTGGCCAGCCACATCCACATCTTGGGATCGAATTTCGGCCGGAAGGAAAGTGGCCCATCCTTCATGGCGAGCCATTTCAGAGCCTTGAGCGGCATGCCGGGTGCCCCCATTGGCGAGGCATAGCCGGACGAAATCTCGCCCGAATTGGCATAGCTGGTCTCTTGAGACGGCCCCTTCTGGCGGTCGTAGACGACCACCTCGTGCCCTGCTTCGGCAAGATAATAGGCGGTCGTCACTCCGATGACGCCGCCGCCGACGACTATGACCTTCATTGCGCCCCCAAGTGCGTGACCCCGAAAGGGAGCACGCACAAACTCACAGGCGGCGCCCGTCAGGCCGCCGAAGGGCCTGGGTCATCGCCATTTCCCAAGGTGTGCCGGATTTTTCTTGGCACGCCAAGGGACTGCGGCTCATCGGAACTGAATACCAGTACCGGGAAGCGGCGGCCGGTTGCCTCGGCATCGCCTTCCGGCGTGGTGATTCCGGGACGCGCGGCCTCGGGCTGATAGTGGATCTCGTCGACACGAATGGTTTCGGTCGAGCCGCGGCCGCAGTCGACCACGATCGACTGACCTTTGCGCAGGCCGAGCAAAGCCAGCCCGCGTGGCACGGTGATCGGGATGATCTGGCCCACCATGCCGTCCATGGGCCCATGCGCGACAATGCGGGTATGTGGCGCGCCGCCATCGACGCTGAATGTCACGCGGCTGTTCAGCGTGACCACGTCGGCATCGGCTTCGTTTGAAAACACCACATGCGCCGAAGCCAGTTTGCGGCGCAAAAGGGCGACAAGCGGGCCACCCGACCAGGCCAGGCGGTCAAGCATCGTTTTGACGATGGCGAAATCCTTGGTCGTCAGCTGACATTTGGACATGGCATAGCTCCACAAGTGCTAGGCTTTGCCCGGCACTGGCATGGTTCGAAAATCGGGCTGCTGTTGAAGCTCGCGCCCGTCAATTGGCGTCTTCGCGTGGCACTTCGACCGTGATGATCTCGAGTTCGAGACGACGGCCGTCACGCGAGGTCCAGGCGACCGACTGGCCTTCACGAAGGCCGATCAGGGCAGCACCCACCGGCGTCAGGATCGAGACCTTGCCTTCGGCGATGTCGGCCTTGCCTGGATAGACAAGCGTCACCGTCTTGACCTCGCCGTCGCCGCTGCGGAACGTCACGGTCGAGCCCATGCGGATCACATTGGCCGGGATGCGGCTCAGCGGCTTGATCTTGGCCCGCTCCATTTCGGAAAGCAGTTCCTCGGCAATGCCCGGCAGGCGTTCGAGACTGGATTCGGCCAAGCCGGTCAGCCTGGCATAGTCGTTTTCGCTCACCACGATCTCGTGTTCGCGACGTTGCTTGATGTTCTGGCGCAATGGAAGCCTCATAGATTATCGTCCGGCCGGCGCATCAAAAAGGCGCGCGACCGGTCCGTCCGCGGAACGGACGTGCCCAAATGGAGCCCGAACCGCTACGCGGCCCCGGTGCTCATGATTTCATGCGTTGAAAAAAAATCGGCCCCAAGGGCTCGGAAGTCGCATAGCGACCGAGCCGGGGCTAGTATCCCGCGATGGGGCAGACCCGAAATAGGGCAAAGCTGCCGATATGAGCGATGGTGCACATGGCTGAAGAGTCGCCGACCCTGCCTTGCTTGTCAAGGGCGGCGGCCGGAGGGGCTATTTCACCAGATGCCTGAACGCAGCGACAACGTCATCATAGACCCTGCGTTTGAACGGCACGATCAGCTCTGGCAACTCGACCATCGGCTTCCAGGCCCAGCGGTCGAACTCGGCAGAATGGCCGCCGGGAGGCGGGTCGATGGCGATCTCGTTCTCCTCGCCCTCGAAGCGGAATGCGAACCATTTTTGCGTCTGGCCGCGATACTTGCCCTTGAAGGCGACGCCCAAGAGATGCGGCGGCAGGTCGTAATTGATCCAGCCGGGTGCCTCGGCAARCAACGTGACGCTGCGCATGCCGGTTTCCTCGTAGAGCTCGCGCATGGCAGCCGGAAAAGGCTCCTCGCCCTTGTCGATGCCGCCTTGCGGCATCTGCCACAACTGGTCGGTATCAGACAATTCGCTGTCTGGTTCAGCGATCCGCCGCCCAGCCCAGACCAGCCCTTTGGTGTTCAGCACCATGATGCCGACGCAAGGCCGGTAAGGCAGGTCTTCTGGCGCGGTCCTGGTCTTCGACATCAGTCACTGTCCTCGTTCGGGGTCGCTCGCGACAGCCGAGATCGGCACGATCTCGATGCCTCGCTTTCGCGCCTCGCTTGCCCATGATGTCACGGCATCCACCGTGACGTCGAATGCATTGCCTGTGCCGATGGCAAAACCCTTGGCGCGCGCGGTCCGCTCCAGCTCGTCGAGCTTGTTGAGGATCGCGCCGCGATCCTGGACCGCATCGATGATGGTATCTCCAGCCGCGAACGGCACGCCGTTCTTCAGCGCCTGTTCGGGTGCCAGGCTGCGCGCCGACGAGCCATCATCGACATAACCGATGCCGCGCTTGCCGAGCTCGGCCATCATCGCGCCCATCGCTTCTGGGCTCGCCGAGAAACGCGCGCCCATATAGTTCATGACAGCGGTGTAATTGGTCGTCCGCGACAGCGTCCAGCGCAGGTTCTTCAGGTTTTCGTCGGCACTTGCATCGACGGTCAGCGTGTTGCGGCCGGGATTGACGTTGGGAAAATCGAACGGCTCGAGCGGCACCTGCATGACGATCTCATGGCCCTCGCGCCGTGCCGCCTGCATCCAGCGGCCAAGGCTGTTGCCCTGCGGCGCAAAGCCAAGCGTGACCTCCGGCGGCAACTTGCCGATCGCCTGTTGCGTTCCCGTCTGCGACAGGCCGAGCCCGCCGATGACGATCGCCACCCGCGCGCCCCGCGCACCCGACCAGGCACGTGCGTATACGTCAAATGGACGTCGTCCGTCGGCCGCCCGTATCGGCAGCGGCCCACTCGCGCTGTCTTCGATCAGCGCCTTTTCGGGCAGATGGGCGATACGCAGGTTTTGCCCGACAGCGGACGGATCGCGGATCACAACGACCCCGTCCTCGCCCACCGGCGGATTGACATGGATGATCGCCGGGCCGCTCGCGTTTGGTGCGGTCTCCGGCTTCGGCTTGGCTACAGGCTGGGCGGGTGCTGCAACGGTCTCCGGTGTTGAAACCGCAACGACTTCCGGCGTGCGGAAAGGTTTTTGGCCAAGCGCGATCGACGCCGACGCAGCAACGACCGCCGCAGCGCACAGGCCAGCGATCAATGGTCCCTTGCGCAGCTGGGCAAACCGCTTGCCAGCGGGGCGGCGTGCAGCCTGCCCAAGCGGACGGTCGATTTCTTTTTCGATCTGCACCACCCCGCGCTCTCAGCCAGCTCCCCGAATCAAACTGCCGGAACCTTGCGGCCCCGGCAGCTTTGCATTGCCTCGATCAAGCAACCAGCCCCGTGGGCCGGCGACGACCTGATTTACTGCTGGTTCATCACAGCCTTGTCAGGGTTGGGCGGGAACGACGGGTCGGTCTTCTGCCCGCGCAGCAGCTCAAGCGCATAGTTGAGCTGCAGGTCGTCCTTCGGCTCCGGCGGCACATAGGCTGCCGAGCCCGAACCCTTGTCGCTCTCTTCCACGCCCTTGATGTGGCCCTTGAGCTCGGATTCGCCACGTGTGACGTCGCGACCCTGCAGATCAGCCGGCAACGGCTGGTCGACCTTGATGTCAGGCGAGATGCCCTTGCCCTGGATCGACTTGCCCGACGGCGTGTAATAGAGCGCCGTCGTCAGCCTGAGCGCACCATTCTCGGCCAGCGGGATGATGGTCTGCACCGAACCCTTGCCGAAGGACTGCGTGCCCACAACGGTTGCGCGGCGCAGGTCCTGCAGCGCACCGGCGACGATTTCCGACGCGCTCGCCGAACCGCCATTGATCAGCACGACCAGCGGCTTGCCGTCGATGTCGTCGCCTGGACGGGCGTCGAAGCGGGTGATGTCCTTCGGATCGCGGCCGCGGGTCGAAACGATCTCGCCACGGTCAAGGAAGGTGTCGGAGACGCTGACCGCCTGGTCGAGCAAGCCACCCGGGTTCAGGCGCAGGTCGAGCACGTAGCCCTTGAGTTTGTCCTCGGGGATCTGCTTCTTGATCTCGGCGATCGCATTTTGCAGGTCATCGAAGGTCTTCTCGGTGAACGAGGTGATCTTCATGTAGCCGACATCGTTGTCGACGCGGAACTTGACCGCCTTGACCTTGATGACGTCGCGCATGATCGAAAGCTCGATCGGCTTGTCGGCACCCTGGCGCAGGATCGTCAGCTTGATCGGCGTGTTGATCAGGCCACGCATCTTTTCGACCGCGTCGTTCAGCGTCAGGCCGCGAACTTCCTCACCGTCGATCTTGGAGATGTAATCCCCGGCCAGAACGCCAGCCTTGGCTGCGGGCGTGTCATCGATCGGAGTGATGACCTTGACCAGTTCGTTTTCCATCGTCACCTCGATGCCGAGGCCGCCGAATTCGCCCTTGGTCTGGACGCGCATGTCCTTGGCGGCTTCAGCGTTGAGATATGACGAATGCGGATCAAGCGAGGTCAGCATGCCATTAATGGCGTTTTCGATCAGCGACTTCTCGTCCGGCGGGGTCACATACTGGCCCCGCACGCGTTCGAAGATATCGCCGAAGATAGCAAGCTGGCGGTAGGTCTCTGAGCCCGCCGCGTTCGCTGTTGAGCCGGGTGCACCGTACACCAGGCTCATCGCTGAGGCTCCCATCAACGCCCCGGCAAGCAGAAGCGACAGTTTACGCATCATTTATGTCCTTCCAGAGGTGCGGTCCGCCCACCATGGGGTCGGATCGACGGGTTTTCCATCCTTGCGGAACTCGACATAGAGTTCCGGCGTCGCATTCGCATTTTCCGAAGCTGAGGTGCTCGCCACCCTCGCCTCACCCATCGCACCGATCGGCTCGCCTGCTAGTACGGACTGACCCGGCGCGACGCTGATTCTGCTCATCCCCGCCAAGACGACATGATAGCCGTCGCCGGCATTGAGGATCAAGAGTTGACCATAGGAGCGGAAAGGCCCCGCATAAAGAACACTTCCATCCGCCGGAGCCGTGACGATGGCGCCCGATTGTGTCGCAACCATGTCCCCAAGCATGGTTCCGCCTATGCCGTCGGCGGCGCCGAAGCGGCGTTTTATGCGCCCGGTGACCGGCAGCGCGACCTGTCCCTGCAGCAGAGAAAACGGTGCGGAAGCAATAAGTTGGTTGGCTTCCGGCACGACTGGCACGACAGGTTCGTTGGCGGCCTTAGCAGCCTCCTCCGCAGCCACCCGCGCGGCCTCCGCATCGGCTGTCTTCTTCGCCGCCTGCGCATCGAGTGCTGCGATCAATTCTTTGAGACTGTCGGCTCGCGCCGCCAGTTCGGCAGATTTTTTTGTTTCTTCGGCCAAAGCCGTCTCGGATTCGCCCCGTAGACGGCTCTTGGCTTCGAGCAGCAGATCGAGTCGCGCCTTCTCGCCGGCCTGGGCCGTCATCGCCGTGGTCAGGCGGTCGCGCTCGGCCTCGATCGAGGCAACCACCCGCGACAGCTCCTTGAGATCGGCCATCAATATGTCGGTCTCCGAGCGCAACTCGGGCACCACCGCACCCAACAGGATCGCGCTGCGGATCGACGACAGCGCATCCTCCGGCTTGACCAGGATCGCCGGCGGCGGATTGAGGCCCATGCGTTGCAGCGCGCCCAGCACCTCGGCCAGCACGCCGCGGCGCATGTTGAGCGAGGTGCGGATGCCCGCCTCCTGCTCCTTGAGCCCTTCGAGCTTGCCGGCAATGTCTTCGATGTCCTGGCCGAGCTTGCGTTCGGTCTTTGCGGACTGGATCAGCGCAGCGGTGATCGAGGCGTGGTCCTTCTTCACCTGCGCGATTTCAGYCGCCAGCTTTTCGCGGCGCTCGGCCGACAGCTCGATGTCGCGCGCGACACTTTCGTAAACGGACCGCGTCTGGTCGGGGTTCGGCAGCGGCGGTCCCACCTGGGAGGAAGCTGTTCCGCAGGCAAGCGTGATCATGCCCGCCGCGACAATGCCGCGGCACGGCGATAGCCACGCCTTCACTGGAGAGTTCCGCGCCATGCGATGATCCGGTTGTATGTCTGCGACCTTAGTGGCGGCATCGTTAACGAACCATCAACCATGTTTGTTGGGCACGACCGCGAGCGGACATTTGCCCGGCCATTTTGTCGAATTCCGGGCGTTCACGCGCGATGATAGGGATGTCCCGACAAAATGGTCGCGGCCCGGTAGAGCTGCTCGCCGAGCATGATGCGCACCATCTGGTGCGGCCAGGTCGCGGCACCAAAGGAAATCAGCAGCTGTGCTTCGTTGCGCAGCGCCACATCATGGCCGTCGGGCCCGCCAATGCCGATCATCAACGCCCGCTGGCCGCCATCGCGCAGCGAAGCGATCTTGTCGGCAAACTGTTGTGAGGAGAGATTCTTGCCGCGCTCGTCGAGCAGGATCAGCGCGGCTCCGGGCGCCATTTGGGCACGTAGCCTGTCGGCTTCCTCGCGCCGACGCTCGTCGACATTTTGCGCGCGGCTTTCAGCGATCTC
>NZ_JBFUIP010000194.1:0-9888 GCF_056401815.1 Aminobacter sp. P4_D5
GTTGAGGCCTGGTGCGATTGAATCGGGCATGCGCAGCACTTCAAGCGCGCGTGCCCGGTTGGGCAGGCGTCGGATGAAGCCACGTTCTTCGAGCGCCGTGATCAGACGATGGATACCGGATTTGGAGGCAAGATCGAGCGCTTCCTTCATTTCGTCGAAGGATGGCGGGATGCCCGTCTCTTTCAAACGCGAGTGGATGAACAGCAAAAGCTCGTGTTGTTTGCGCGTCAGCATCGCCACCCCCGAGGAATCAGAAGAAAAACAAACCCAGAACAAAACCCTATCTGTTCCAGTTGTGTTCTGCAACCGTTTATATCYGGTGAAGGGAGGAGGCGGCTTCGTTCAGCGCAGCATCATCACGCGGCACGCACTGCCAGATTCGGCGGCCGGTGCGAAGGGTTCACGCATGATGGCGCAATTGGCGTCGGCGAGCGTGCGAAGCATCGACGAATCCTGGACCAGATATGGCGTAACGACGAGGCCGTCAGGCGTCTCGCGCGCAATGGCGCGAACGAAATCCTGGCGCAAATCGTTTGGYGCCATCGCGGTGTCGAGCACAGCGTTGCGAATGTCGGGCGCATAGGGTCGCCCGCCAAGCTTCGCCAGCAAGGGCTTCAGGAATATATGCGCGCAGATCAGGCTGGCGACCGGATTGCCGGGCAGGCCGACGCAACGTGTCTGGCCAAGGCGGCCGAACATCAGCGGCTTGCCGGGTCGCATGGCGATCTTCCAGAAATCGAGATCCATGCCGAGCCCAGTCAGAACGCCGTGGACCAGATCGTGGTCGCCGACCGAGGCCCCGCCGAGCGTGACGATGACGTCGGCTTCGGCATCGAGCGCCTGGGCGATGAGGGCTGAGATAGCATCCTTGCGGTCGGCTGCGATGCCGAGGTCGAGCACGCGCGCGCCGACCGACCGGGCGATTGCTCCGACACCATAGGCGTTGGATGCGATGATCTGGTCAGGGCCCGGGTTGCTGCCGGGTGGAAGCAGTTCGTCGCCGGTGGCAATGATGGCAACCAGTGGCGCGCGAACCACTGCCATCGCAGGGTGGTTGGCGGCGGCGATCAGCGACAGTGCCGCAGGATCGAGCACGCGACCGGCGTCGAAAATCAGGTCGCCCTGTTTGAAATCGAGGCCCTTGGCGCGGATATTGCGTCCAAGAATCGCTGGTTCCAGCACGTCGATTTGGCCATTGCCAACATCGCTGACATTTTCCTGGATGACGACGGTGTCCGCACCGCCCGGCACAGGTGCGCCGGTGAAGATGCGCACGCTCTCGCCTTGCGCCACAGATCCTGTGAACTGCTTGCCGGCAGGAGCCACGCCGATGACCTTCAGCCGTGCCGGTAGCGATGCGATGTCGGCGGCGCGAACTGCATAACCGTCCATGGCCGAGGCATCGAAGGGAGGCTGGGTGCGCAAGGCATACAATGGACTTGCGAGCACGCGTCCTGAAGCTTCACTGAGACCGACAGTCTCCAGGCCGCTGGGTTCAGCGCCGTCGAGCAGGCGTTCCAGCGCCTCGGTGACGGGTAGAAGCGCCATTTATTCGACCGCCTTGTAGTCGCCCGACTTACCGCCGGTCTTCTCCACCAGCCTGATGCCGGAAATCACCATGCCGCGGTCGGCGGCCTTGGCCATGTCGTAGATGGTGAGACAGGCGACCGACGCGGCGGTCAGCGCTTCCATCTCGACGCCAGTCTTTCCGGTGACGCGCGCAAGTGCCGTCACGCGAAGACCGGGCAGGGCCTCGTCCGGCTCGATCTCGACCGAAACCTTGGTCAGCAGGATCGGGTGGCACAGCGGCACGAGTTCGTGCGTGCGCTTGGCGGCCATGATACCGGCTATGCGGGCGGTGCCGAGCACATCGCCTTTCTTGGCGTTGCCCGAAAGAATCAGCGCCAGGGTTTCGGCGCGCATGGTGACAAACCCTTCCGCGATCGCCGTGCGGGTGGTCTCGGCCTTGTCGCCGACATCGACCATGTTGGCTTCGCCAGTGGCACCGATATGCGTGAGGGTGCTTGCCATGTCAGACGCTTGCAGCCAGGGGCGTGCCGTCGAGAAGCGCGCGCGTGGCGGATGCCACATCGGCCTGCCGCATCAGGCTTTCGCCGACAAGGAAGCTGCCAATGCCGGATTTTTCCAGGCGCAGGCAATCGGCATGGGTGAAGATGCCGCTTTCGCCGACCAGAAGCCGGTCCGCCGGGACCATGGGCGCAAGACGCTCCGAGGTGTCGAGGCTGACCTCGAAGCTGCGCAGATTGCGGTTGTTGATGCCAAGCAGCCGCGAGGACAGTTTCAGCGCGCGCTCGGTTTCTTCCTCATCGTGAACCTCGACAAGCACGTCCATGCCATGCTCGAAGGCCGTATCCTCAAGCCGCTTGGCATCGTCGTCGTTGAGGCTTGCCATGATGATCAGGATGGCATCCGCACCCCAGGCACGGGCCTCGTGCACCTGGTAGGGCTCGAACATGAAATCCTTGCGCAAGGCAGGCAGGGCGCAGGCGTCGCGCGCGGCAGTCAAAAATTCCGGGGCACCCTGGAAGGATGGCGTGTCGGTCAGCACCGACAGGCAGGCCGCTCCACCTTCGGCATAGGCCCGGGCAAGTGCCGGCGGGTCGAAATCGGGACGGATCAGGCCCTTGGACGGGCTCGCCTTCTTGATCTCGGCGATGAGACCAAAACGGTTGTCACGGCGCTTGGACTCGAGAGCCGCAAGGAAGCCGCGCGGTTTGGCGGCGTCGCGCGCCATCGCCTTGATCTCAGCGAGCGGCAGCAGTGCCTTGGCGGCTGCGATCTCGTCGCGCTTGTAGGCTTCGATTCGGCGCAAGATGTCGGCCATGTCTTTATCCGTTCGAAACGCCGATCAGGCGGTCGAGCACGGCAAGCGCCCGCCCGCTGTCAATTGCCTCGGCGGCAAGTGCCACGCCTTCACCGATGGTCGCGACCTTGTCGGCAACGACGAGACCAGCACCGGCGTTCATCAGCACTGTATCACGATAGGCACCCTTGGCGCCTTCGAGCACGCCGCGCAGGGCTGCTGCATTGTAGGCCGAATCGCCACCTCGCAACTCTTCGCGCGTGTGTCGGGGGAGGCCAACCTGTTCCGGCGTCAGCGTGAAGTTGCTGATGCTGCCATTGGCGAAGGCCGCGACATGGGTCTCACCCGTGGTGGTGATCTCGTCATAGCCGTCGCCGTGAACGACCCAGACATGCTTGGCGCCAAGTTCCTTCAGCGTCTCGGCCACCGGCTCGACCCATTCAGGCGAGAACACGCCGACAAGCTGGCGGTTGACGCCGGCTGGATTGGAGAGTGGCCCGAGCAGGTTGAAAATAGTTCGGGTGCCGAGTTCGACGCGCGTTGCGCCAACATGTTTCATCGCCGGATGATGCGCCGGCGCGAACATGAAGCCGATGCCGGCCTGGTGAATGCAGCGTCCGATCGCTTCGGGCGACAAGTCGATGTTGACGCCAAGCGCCGTGAGCACGTCGGCAGCACCTGTCAGCGAAGATAGGCCGCGGTTGCCATGCTTGGCCACGGGCACACCTGCGCCCGCGATCACGAAGGCCGATGCGGTCGAGATGTTGACGCTGTGCGAGCCGTCGCCGCCGGTGCCAACGATGTCGATGGCATCCGCAGGGGCTTCGACGCGAAGCATCTTGTCGCGCATGGTGGCGACAGCACCCGAGATTTCGCTGACGGTCTCGCCGCGCACGCGCAGCGCCATCAGGAAGCCGCCGATCTGGCCCGGCGTCGCTTCGCCCGACATGATGATGTCGAAAGCCTCGCGCGCCTCACCGAAGGTGAGGGGCGTGCCCGACGCAATCTTGGCGATATGCGGCTTCAGTGCGCTCATGGCGTCCCCACCGCAAGTGCCCGGGTAATTGCATCCCGGTTGATCGTGACCTGATACTCACCTTGAAGCTGAGCGACGATCTGGTCGAGCAGGTCGTCAGACATGCCCGAGGCAAATGTCTTCTGCGCGTCCTCAGGCACAGCACTCTTGTCCACGCCGGCCGGCTCGAACACTTCAGCGACCTTGAAGAGGATCTGCGCATCACCGGTGGGGGCCGGAACGATACCAGTGCCGCCCTGGCCCATCGCAAACATCGCAGCAGCGCCCTCACGGCCGAAATCGGCGTCGTCGGTTTCGCGCTTGAGCCCGCGCTTGGTCTGCTTCTCAAGCTTCAGTTCGCCAGCGATCACGTCCAGCGCGGTGCCGTCCTTGAGCCGCTTTTCAAGCTCGTTGGCCTTGTCCATCAGGCGCTTCGTCGCTTCAGCCGCGGTCCAGTCCGCCACAACCTTTTCGCGCACTTCATCGAGTGTACGGTCGCGGGCTGGTGTGATGTCGTCGACCTCATAGAACACGAAGCCGTTGGTACCGACATTGAGCGGTGGGTTTTCGATGCCGGCTTCAGCCTCGAAGGTCGCCTGGATCAGGTTGCGCGAATCCGGCAGCGTGTTGATGATGGTGCCGTCGGCACCCTGGCCGGCACGGTCGATCGCATCGATCGTCACTACCTTGAGCTTCAGCTTGTCGGCAGCCGCCTGCATCGAGTCACCGCCAGCGCGCGCGTCCTCATAGGAATCATGCGCGTCGAGCAGGACGCGGTTGGCTTCGGCAAGGGCGAGTTCCTTGCGGATCTGGTCCTTGACCTCGTCAAACGTCTTTACCGTCTCGGGCGTGATCTCGCTGACGCGCACCAGCACAGGGCCGAAAGCGCCCTGGACGACATCGCTGACCTGGTTTGCCTGCAACGCGAAAGCCGCTTCGGCAACAGCCTTGTCGGCGATCTGATCCTTGGTCAGCGTGCCGAGCGTCACGTCGGCTGCGGTCTTGCCCTGGTCAGCGACGACCTTGTCGAAGGTCGCCCCGCCCTTGATCGCATCGGAAGCCGCTTTGGCTGCATCGGCGTTGCCGAGAACCAGCTGGTCGATCTTGCGCGTCTCGGCCGTGGTGAAGTGCGACTTGTTCTTGTCATAGTCCTGGCGAACCTGCTCGTCGGTGATTGACGCGAGGTCCATGATGTCTTCCGGCTCAAGCTTGACGTAGCTCAGCTTGCGGAATTCCGGCGCGGCATAGTTCTTCTTGTTTTCCTCAAACCATGCCTTGAGCACCTCGTCGCTCGGTGCGGCGACRGGCTCGACGAGCGATTTGGGCAGCGGCAGATAGTCGATGGTGCGGTCTTCGCCGCGATAAAGTGCTACCGCGCGCAAGAAGGTGTCGGGAGCCTCAAGGCCATCGGAAACGGCTTCGACAATCTGCTGGCGGACAGCCACCTGGGCGCGGTTCTTGAGGTAATCTTCGGGACGCATGCCGATCTGGCGCAGGATATATTCAAATGCCTGGCGGTCGAACTGGCCATCGGGACCACGGAATGTAGGATCGTCCCAGGTCAGCTGGGCAAGGCGGTCCTTCGACAGGCCAAGGCCGAGCTTGCGGGCCTGTTCGTCGAGCACCGCACCGGCGACGAGCTGGGACAGTACCTGGTTGTCGATACCAAGCGCGTTTGCCTGATCGCGGGTCAGGCGTTGGCCGAACTGTTGCGACATGACGTTAAGCTGACGGTCATAGGCGAGGCGGTATTCGACCCCTGAAACGGACGTGTCGCCGGCGGTGACCACCTTGTCGCCACTGAACTGGTTCAGCATACGTCCTGAGATGCCCCAGATCGCGAAGCTGACGACGAGTAGCAGAAGCAGCAGCTTAGCAACCCAGGTTCCCGCAGCACTGCGCATCGATTCGAGCATGTATCAGATCCCGTATACGCGCATTTTCGCATGCGCCTGCATGAACGAAGCGCAATAGCGCCCTTCAAGGCCAGTGTCGATTGCTTTGTGGTTTGTTTTTGGTAGTGAGGTTGCCCTAGCGAATATCGATTTCGAGGGAAAAGCACATGACGCCAGGAATCCGCCCGCTTGTTGCCGGCAACTGGAAAATGAACGGCACAAGCACGTCGCTCAACGAATTGCGCAACATCGCCGGTGGTTTCATGGGCGGCCTCGATACCGAGACCGAAGCGCTTTTGTGTGTACCGGCGACGCTGCTTTCGCGTGCCGCTGAAATCCTTCACCGCACGCCGGTCAAGGCAGGCGGACAGGATTGCCATGCCAAGGAGAGTGGCGCCCACACCGGCGACGTCTCGGCGGAGATGTTGAAGGACGCCGGCGCCAGCCACGTCATTGTCGGGCATTCCGAACGCCGCACCGATCATGGCGAAACCGATGCTATGGTTCGCGCCAAGGCTGAAGGAGCGTGGCGGGCAGGGCTGGTGGCAGTGATCTGCATCGGCGAGACACTTGCCGAACGCGAGACCGGGGCGACGCTTTCGATACTGTCGCGCCAGATTGAAGGCTCGGTGCCTGCCAGTGCGACACCTGCCGACGCGATCATCGCTTACGAGCCTGTTTGGGCAATCGGTACTGGCTTGACGCCGACCGTAGCCGACATCGCCGAAGCGCATGCGCATATCCGTGCGCGTTTGGCAGAGAAGCTGGGTGCATCGGCAGGCAAGATGCGCATTCTCTATGGCGGGTCGGTCAAGCCATCGAACGCCAATGAATTGCTGGCCATCGCCAATGTCGATGGCGCGCTCGTCGGCGGCGCAAGTCTCAAGGCTGCTGACTTTCTTGGCATTGCCGAGGCCTACCGCAAGCTCTGATTTCACCGCACGTGACCGTTGCAAAGGCAGCGTGTCATCCCATATTCGGCGGGCGGGCTTGGAAATGCCTAGAAAGCATTGTATTGAGCCGCCTCCGGAAGGCCGGGCGCTTCGGCGCGCGGCAAGTCCCCGTCAGGAAAGATCCCAGGAAGCGCAATGGAAACCGTCCTTATCGTCATTCACTTGATGGTCGTGCTCGCCCTTGTTGGCGTTGTGCTCCTGCAGCGCTCTGAAGGCGGTGGCCTCGGCATCGGTGGCGGTTCGGGCTTCATGACTGCGCGCGGCGCCGCCAACGCGCTGACCCGCGCGACCGCCATCCTGGCGACTGTGTTTTTCGTGACGTCACTGACGTTGTCGATCGTCGCTCGCTACAGCCCGAAGGAAATCGACATCCTTAATCGTGCGCCGACCACTCAAGGTGGCACGACCGGCAAGGGCGTTCTCGACCAGCTCGGTGGCTCGACCACGCCGGCTCCTGGCACCGCCACTCCTGCAGCGCCCGCATCTGGCACCACGGCTCCGGCGGCGACTCAACCCGCTGCGCCGGCCGCTTCGGGTACCGAGCAGCCCGCTCCGGCGACACCGGTAGCCCCCGCAGCACCGCAGGTTCCTAACTAAGTATTAAGCTCTTGCCGCAACCTGTTGTTGTTTGAACACAGTTGCGGCAAATGCTGCACGGATAAGTAAAATTCGATCATTTCGCCGGTGGTGCCTCCCTTGAGGCATCTCCGGCTAATCGATAATAGCAGCCTTGCGGCATATCGGCGGGGGGAGCCTTGGAGGCACCGCGTTGTCGCGCGAAAATTTGCGTTGAACATTCGGGATCCCTACGCCATGCAGCTCCGCCGCATCCTTCTAGCTGGTCTTTGTGCCTCTCTGATGAGCTCGACAGCCTTTGCCGCCACTTCGGCCGGCATGGTTGCTGCGCCGCAGTCCGAGGTTGCAAGCAACATCGTTTTGATCGCCGCCAAGAGCGACGCTGCCGAACTCAAGATTCTCAAGAAAAAGAAGAAGCCGACTGACGAGGATCTGTCGCGAATCAAGGACCTCGAAGCCAAGATCGCAGCCGACAAGGAAACCGCCCGGCTCAAGATGCTCGAAGCCAAGAAGATGGCGATGCGGGCAGCGGCCAAGGAAAAGGCTGACCAGGCGCGTGAACTCGCCCGCCTGAAGAAGACCGAAAAGGCAGCCGCCCAGGTGGCCGAGATTACGCCTGCGGTGCGCAAGCCCGTACAGCCGATCGAGTTGTTGCAGCCAGTAGCTCCCCTGATGCCCGACGCGGTCGCTGTGGCCTCGACCGGCAACAATGGCGAGCTGCGAAGCGAGGTCCAGGCGCGGCCACAGAAGGCCGGTCTGCTCGCCGGCATCTTCGGTGGCAGCAGCATTGCGCCGCAGCAGTCGATGCTGCCGCAGACGCGTGCGCTCGACGCCGTGCTGCAGGCCAAGCAGGCCAACAAGCAGTTCAAGGTGAAGTCCGACTACGAGCCGCAGGAAGTGACGTTTTCGGGCTATGAGCGTGGCCAGATCGTCGTCGATACCGGCAAGCGCTATCTCTATCTGGTCGAATCATCCTCGACCGCCCGCCGCTATGCGATCGCGGTCGGTCGCGAAGGCCTGGAGTTCAAGGGCAAGGCGACCATCGGCGACAAGCAGGAATGGCCGCGCTGGATTCCGACCAAGGATATGCAGGAGCGCGAGCCCAAGAAATACGGCCGCTACAAGGACGGCATGAACGGCGGGCCCGAAAATCCGCTCGGCGCGCGCGCCATCTACCTTTACCAGGGCAACAAGGATACCCATATCCGCATCCACGGTACCAATCAGCCGCAGACGATCGGCACGAATTCTTCGAACGGCTGCTTCCGAATGGTCAACGACCATGTCATGGACCTCTACAATCGCGTGAAGATGGGCTCTGAAGTCATCGTCATGTAAGGCGTCTTTCCGACGTTGATAGTTGGCCGGCGGTCACGCCGGCCTTTTTGTTTGCACGGCCTACCCGGCAGCAAGAATGAACAGCCACATAGGGAAAAGTCCGACGCGGCGGATTTTTCTCTGGCGGAATCGATTTGGCCGCGTTAAGCGATGAATCCCATGGCGCGATATGTTTTTATTACCGGCGGCGTGGTCTCTTCCCTTGGAAAAGGCATAGCCGCAGCGGCCCTTGGGGCTCTCCTGCAAGCACGCGGATATCGCGTGCGMATCCGTAAACTCGATCCGTATCTAAACGTTGATCCCGGAACGATGTCACCTTACCAGCATGGTGAGGTCTTCGTGACCGATGACGGAGCGGAAACCGATCTCGATCTCGGTCACTACGAACGCTTCACCGGGCGTTCGGCGAACCAGAGCGACAACATCACCACCGGCCGCATCTACAAGAACATCATCGAACGCGAGCGGCGCGGCGATTATCTCGGTGCGACCGTGCAGGTCATTCCGCACGTCACCGACGAGATCAAGAACTTCATCTTGGACGGCAACGACGAGTTCGACTTCGTGCTGTGCGAAATCGGCGGCACGGTGGGCGACATCGAAGCGATGCCGTTCCTCGAAGCCATCCGCCAGCTTGGCAACGACCTGCCGCGCAACAACGCGGTCTACGTCCACCTGACGCTGATGCCCTACATTCCAACGGCTGGCGAGCTGAAGACCAAGCCGACCCAGCATTCGGTCAAGGAACTGCGCTCGATCGGCATCGCACCGGACATCCTTCTGGTCCGCGCCGACCGCAACATCCCCAAGGAAGAGCGCCGCAAGCTGTCGCTGTTCTGCAATGTTCGTGAATCGGCTGTTATCCAGGCGCTCGACGTTGGTCACATCTACGACGTGCCGCTGGCCTACCATAAGGAAGGCCTCGATTCGGAGGTGCTGGCTGCATTCGGCATCGACCCGGCGCCAAAGCCGCGCCTCGATGCCTGGCAGAATGTCTCGCAGCTGATCCACAATCCCGAAGGCGAAGTCACCATCGCCGTGGTCGGCAAATACACCGGCCTCAAGGATGCGTATAAGTCGCTGATCGAAGCGCTGTCGCATGGCGGCCTGGCCAACAACGTCAAGGTCAAGCTCGACTGGATCGAGAGCGAGGTCTTCGAAAAGGAAGACCCGGCCCCGTTCCTGGAGAAGGTGCACGGCATCCTGGTTCCAGGTGGCTTTGGCGAGCGTGGCTCGGAAGGCAAGATCCTGGCCGCCAAGTTCGCACGCGAACGCAAGGTGCCGTAT
>NZ_JBFUIP010000195.1:0-9885 GCF_056401815.1 Aminobacter sp. P4_D5
GCTCCGTGCCGGGCATAAGCAGCCCGGGCTGCAGGATCAGGCTCGGCCGCGGCGGACCAGCCGTCACGGCGGGGTATGAAGCGTCCGTCATAGCCATCACGGCCTCCATGCAGCAACCTGCGCGAGGCAGATGATCGAAACAGACTACTTGCCGGCTGTGAACCAGTCCGCCGAGATAAGTAAAAATCAGCAAGCGTTATGTGAAAAGTTGTGACCGGACAGCGGCACGCCGCCTCACTGGACCTCGAAGGTCGGCTTGAACCAGGCCGGCGCGAGGCTCCGCTCTAGATCGAGCGACTGAACATTGGTCCGGTCGATCACTTGGAGCGGCGGGCCGACATGGCGATAGCTAAGCGTGCCTTCGATCGCCCGGATCGCCTGGTCGATGGCAATGCGGCCTTGCAGCGGCGGCGAATCCGTGGGTGCTGCCACAACCTTGCCCCGGTTGATTTCCCGGAATGTACCATGGGTGAAGTAGTCGGCCAGGATCTGGATGTGGTTCGCCCGGCCCTGGGCCCTGAGGATACTGACGGCAGCGTCTGCGGTCGGCGCGCTGCCGACGATGTAGTCGATATCGGGCTGCGTCTCGAGCAGTTCCTCGATCAGCAGCAGCTGGATCTCGAGCCCCGTGTCGCCCCATTTGACGGCGGCGATCTGGGCCGAACTCTGCTTCAGCGCCAGCTGGAATCCTGCTTCAACGAACTTGACCCAGCCCGCACCCTTGGGCCCGGGAAACCATGCCACCTTGACCGGCATGGTCCCTACCGGATGAAGGCGGGCGAGATAGGCGCCGATCGACTGGCCCATTTCTTCCCAGGAGACGCCCGACTTCGCAGTGATCCCAGCGTCGTCAATGTCATTGACCGTGGCAATGACCGGGATGCGGCGGGCAATTTCTTTGATGGTCGGCGTCAACCCTTCATAAGAAACCGTACCGACGATGAGCGCGTCGGCAGTAGCGCTGCAGGTCCGGATCTGTTCGATCTGCCGCTCGAGATTGGGATAGCCACCAGCTTCCACGACCGTCAGCTTGACGCCCGCCGAGCGCGCCTGCTCGACCATGCCGTAGTTGACGCTGACCCAGTAGGAATCCTTCAGATGCGGATAGGAAGCGCAAATCCGCCAGGGCTTGGCGGCCTTGGCGACCGGCTGATAGTCGACTTCCGTCGGCGGGTGGGAATAGTCGAATGGCGGGTCCCAGGCGTTCAGCCTCCAACTGACCGTACCTTCTTGCGCCCCGGCAGGACAGCTCGCGCCAAGCGCCAGAAATCCAACGGCAAGGAAGCTCCAGCGATGACGACGTGCTTGGGATTTCATTCGCTTACGCTAGACAGCTTACGCTGGCAGCGCAAACCATGGTTATATGAGCCATGCTTCATAGGTTCGGCATCGGCGGAAGGTTGTTCCTCGCCTTCTTGTGCATCACTGGTTTGTCTCTGTCGTCCGGCATCGCCAGCTGGCTGATCCTGCGCAACATCGCCGCCGCCCAAGCCGTGGTGAATGCCCAGGCGCTGCCTGCGGTGGCCGCGACCCAGCACACGGCCGAACTGAGCGCCAAGCTGGTCGCTACCGCCCCGGCACTTGCAGCCGTGCGCTCGCGCGACGAGTTGCTGGCCGAACAGGCGAAGCTTGCGGGGTTGTCGCAGGAGATCGTCAAGTCGCTGGCCGAAGTCAGGCGCCTGTCGATCGATCCCAAGCTGGTCGAGGAGTTCGCCGGCTCGGTCGAAAAGATGCTTGCCAACCTCAAGCAGAACAACGAGCTGGTCCGTCAAAGGCTGGAAGAAGACAAGGCCTATCGTGACGGTGCCGAGGCCACAGCCGCCGCCGCGCAATCGATATTGCTGTTGTCGGAGACATTGATCTCCAACGCCTCTGCCGGCGCATCGGCGGTGACGGCCAATCTCTACGGGCTGATCGGCGACCCGGAGCGCCGCGAGGATGCCTACAGCGCCGTAGACAGGCTGATCGAACACGACATCTATCTGATGGAGCGCATGTACGAACTTCGCCATCGCAGCGCGCAGGTGAGCCTGTTGATCAACCGGTTGAGCCGGGCTGAATCGAAAGCCGAGATCAGCGAGATCAGCGGCATATTCCAGGATCATGTGAAAGTCATCCGGCGCCGCATCCTCAGCATTGACGATCCGGTGCGGCGCAAGCAGGGCATGGAGTTCTTCGGCGCCATTGAAGCCGCCGCTGGCGACGTGCCGGTGTCGGGATCGATCTTCGGCCGCCGCCAGCACGTCATCGACCTTGCTGGCGATCTCGACGCCATGGCCCAGGCCAATCGCGACCTTGCCGTGACGCAAAACCAGGTGGCCAGGGACGTCCTCGACCGCTCCGACGAGTTCGCCAAGACCACCGCGAACCGCGCCGACGACGCGGTGCGGATCGGTGTCATCGTGCTCATCGTCACTCTGGTCGGCGCGGTGCTGGTTTCAGGTGCGATCGTCTGGCTTTATGTCGAGCGCAACCTTGTCAGGCGTTTGAGCGGACTGTCGCGCGCCATGCAGCGGCTGACAGCCGGCGACCTTGATGTCACGGTGACCGACACCGGCGATGACGAACTGCGCACCATGGCGGTCGCAGTCAACCAGTTCCGTGATGAATCGCGCCGGCGGCTCGAACTGGAGCAGGAGCGCGAGCGCATCACCGACGAATTGAGGCGCCACCGCGAAGAGCTGCAACAACTGGTCGAAGAACAGACCGAGCAGATCAGGCAGGTCAATACGCAGCTGCGCAAGGAGGCGATCGACCATGGTGAGGCGCGAACCAGGGCCGAACAGGCAAGCAGCGCCAAGTCGGCCTTCCTCGCCACCATGAGCCACGAGATACGAACGCCGATGACCGGCATGCTGGGCATGATGCGGCTGCTTGCCGACACCAGGCTCAATCCCAAACAGCGCGAACACCTCTCGGTCGCGGCGAATTCCGGCGAAGCGTTGCTCGGAATTCTTAACACTATCCTCGACTACTCCAAGGTCGAGTCGGGCAGTATCGCCATCGAAAAGGTTGATTTCGATCTATCGAAGCTGGTCACCGGGGTGGTCGCCTTCATGCGGCCGATGGCGACCGAAAAGGGCCTCGAGCTGAGCCTCGAGATTGACCCGAAACTCGCGCCCGCCTTTACCGCAGACGCGGGTAAGATACGCCAGATCCTGTTCAATCTAGTCAGCAACGCAATCAAGTTCACCGAGCACGGCCAGGTGCTGGTCGAGGTCAAGCTCGCAGCCGACGCCAAGCAGGCGCAGAGCTTGCGCCTTGTCGTTTCAGACACCGGTATCGGCATCTCGCCGGAACGACAGGAGGACATCTTCCAGGCCTTCACCCAGATGGATGCCACAATCACCCGTCGATTTGGCGGCACCGGTTTGGGCCTGGCCATCAGCCGCGAATTTGCCCGGCTCATGGGAGCCGATCTGGTGGTCGGCCCGCAGCCGGGCAAGGGCAGTGTATTCACGCTCGAACTGGTGCTGGACAAAGCCGTCGGCGCAAACCTTGCTGCCGAAAAACACCGCCGCAGGCGCGTGCCTGCCTTGCTGCCACGCAATATCCTGGTGGTCGAGGACGACGATGCGACGCGGCTGGTCTCCACCACCTTACTGTCCCAGGCAGGTCACCATGTAAAGGCCGTGAGCTCAGGCTATCTCGCCCTCGAAGCGATCGCCGATTTCAAGCCGGATGTCGTGGTGATGGATGTCAGCCTGCCCGGCATTGATGGGATCGAGACGATGAAACGGATACGGGCTGAGCTTTCATCGCCCGGCCTGCCTGTCGTTGCCATGTCGGCGCATGTGTTCAAGACCGACGTCGACCGCTATCTCGATTCAGGCGTCGATGCCTTCGTTGCAAAACCGATCGTGCATGAGCACCTGCTCGACGCGATTGCCACTCTCGCCGATCGGTTGGGTCCGGCTTCGCCAGTGGTCGCGGCACTGGACGCTGCGGCTTGCCAGGCCGATCTCGCAGCACTCGGTTCCGAAACGGTACTGCGTCTGCATCGCATCGCTCATGACAGCCTGCCCAAGCGGTTTCGCTCGATGCATGACGCCGTGAAAGCCGGTGATCGCGAAGCCATCCGGGACCTAGCCCATGCGACGCGAAGTTCGGCCGGTTCACTTGGATTTCCACGCTTGCTGAAGTCTGCCGAGGCGCTCGAAACCGCGTCAGTCGCAGCGTCCCTTGCCGAGCTGAGGCGCATGGTCAATGCGTGCGAGGCAGCCTTTGCCGAGGGCACGCGGCAATGGGAAAAGATGCTGGGGAGCGCCCCAGCGCAATCGGCCTGAGGCGGCACGAGGGCAGGGGGCAGACTAGAAGTTTGCAGCCCCCCGAGGCGCCTGGCTGGCGTCAGGTGCGAAGAAATATCCCTCGCCATGGGCCGTGACGATGATGCGGGGCGAGCGCGGATTGTCGTTCAGCTTCTGGCGTAGTCGTCGCACCAGCACATCGACGGTGCGGTCGCTGGCGTCCCATTCGCGCCGCGATATCTCGTGCAGCAGGCGCTCGCGCGACAGCACCTGGCCAGGGTTGGCGGTCAACACCGACAGAAGCTTGAATTCGGCTCCCGTCAGCTCGACGAAAGTGCCGTCGGCCGCCTGCAGCGTGCGGCGCGACACTTCGAGCGTCCAGCCGTAGAAATGGCGTGAGCTTGCAGCGATCGCAGGTTGCCGGCCCTTGCCGACCCGGCGCAGCAGACCTTTCACGCGAGCGAGCAGTTCGCGATGCTCGACCGGMTTGGTCACGTAGTCGTCGGCGCCGATTTCGAGACCAACGATGCGATCGACAGTATCGGTTCTACCGGTAACCAGAATGATGCCGACATCGGAGCGTTCGCGCTGCTCGCGGGTAAGCTTGAGCCCATCCTCGCCAGGCAGATTGATGTCGATCATCAGCAGGTCGGCCGGATGCCGGTCCATGATGGTGCGCATTTGCTCGCCGTCGCCCGCTTCGCTGACCTTGTAGCCCTCGGCCAGGAAATAGCCGGCAAGTTTTGCCCGCGTGACCAGGTCATCCTCCACGATCACGATGTGATGTTGAACCCGCATGCCATCTTGTCCTCCCCATTCCCGATTAACATCTTTTCACAAGTCAGACCACGACTTTTACACCCCTCCCGACACCGGTTCACTTCTTACCGCTATGTTTGCGGGGCTGGAGCGGAAAAGGAACAGGCCCATAGAGCCAACATCCGAAACTCCACGGGAACGATCGCAACACAAAACAATGGGAGCTTCAATGAGCAAGTTCACGAAGTCTGCAGCCATGGCCACGATCCTGGCCTTCGCGGCGGGCACGGCATTCGCCGAGGATTCCACAGACGCCATCAAGATCCCGACCCACAATTGGTCGAGCCAGATCGTCGGCGCCCATATAGTCGGCAAGCTGCTCGAAAAGGGCGGCGCCAAGGTCGAATATGTCTCCGCCGATAGCCAGGTCGTCTACACGGCACTTTGCGAAGGCGACGTCAGCCTGGTGCACGAAGTCTGGGAAGGCGCCTTCGGCGTTGCGTTCCAGAAGGTGCTCAAGGAGGGCTGTGTCGTCGATGCCGCCACCCACGATGCCAAGACGCGCGAAGAGTGGTGGTACCCCACCTATGTCGAAGAAGTTTGCCCCGGATTGCCGGCCTGGGAGGCGTTGAATGCCTGCGCCGACAAGTTCTCAACGGCTGAGACCGCGCCGAAGGGCCGCTTCCTCGGTGGCCCGGTCGACTGGCTGAAGCATGACGCCGAGCGCGTCGAAGCCCTCGGCTTGAATTTCGAAGTCGTCAACGCCGGCTCGTCCGCGGCACTGTGGGCGGAACTCGATTCCGCCGTCAAGCGCAAGGAGCCGATCGTCCTGTTCAACTGGACGCCGAACTTCGTCGAAGCGCTTTATGATGGCAAGTTCGTCGAGTTCCCGGCCTTCGACCCGAAATGCAAGGACGATCCGTCCTGGGGCACCAACAAGGAACTGAGCTACGACTGCGGCAATCCGAAAGACGGCTATCTGAAGATCGCCGCCTGGAAGGAATTCCCCACCAAGTGGCCCAAGGCCTACGCGATCTTGCAGAAGATCAACTTCACCAACATGGACATCGCTGTTCAAGCCAAGCTGGCCGACATCGACAACATGGAGCCTGAACAGGCCGCCGACAAATGGCTGGCTGACAATGAGGCGCGTTGGAAGACCTGGCTCGGTTCCGGCAGCTAAGTCCTGCATCGAAAAGTCGTGTCGTGGTGTCGTGACGCTTGCACAATGCAGGCGTCACCTCGCCGCGCGCATCCATCGGCCACTTTGGCGAGAGGCAAACTCGACATGACCGAAGCAAAAATCGCATGCCGCAACCTTTGGAAGCTCTACGGCTCTGACCCTGCCGGCTTTCTGCGCCGCCAAGGCGGCAACCCTTCGATCGAAGCCATAAGGGCTGAAGGCTACATCCCCGCCGTCCGCGATGTGTCCTTCGAGGTGATGCCCGGCGAAATTCTCGTTGTCATGGGCCTTTCGGGCTCCGGCAAGTCAACCTTGCTGCGCTGCCTCGCCCGTCTCATCGAGCCGACGGCCGGGGAGGTGATGTTCGAGGKGCAGGACATTCTCGCAGCGTCCGAGCGCGAGATGATCGAACTCAGGCGTCACAAGATGGGCATGGTGTTCCAGCATTTCGCCTTGCTGCCGCATCGCACGGTGCTCGACAACGTCGCCTTTCCGCTCCAGGTCAGGGGTACAGACCGGCACAAACGCGAGGCACGCGCACGCGAAGTGATCGAGCTCGTCGGCTTGAAGGGGCGCGAGGGCTACTATCCCCGCGAACTCTCGGGCGGCCAGCAACAGCGTGTCGGCATTGCCCGCTCGCTTGCCGTGGGTCCCGACGTCTGGTTTCTCGACGAGCCGTTTTCGGCCCTCGATCCGTTGATCCGCAGGGAAATGYAGGACGAGTTCCTGCGCCTCCAGCAGGTGCTCAACAAGACAATCGTCTTCATCACCCATGACTTCGACGAGGCGATCCGCGTTGCCGACAGGATCGCCATCATGAAGGACGGCGTCGTCGAACAGCTTGGCACCGCGGAAGAACTCGTCACCTGTCCGGCGACCCCTTATGTCGCCGAATTCACCCGCAACGTCGCCCATGATCGCCTGATGTCGGTCCGCGCGGTCATGGCACCTGCATCGTCACGCACACCTGATGTGGCTGCAGTCCAGGCGCAGGCGCTTTTGGCAAGCGTCGCCCGCCAGGTGTTGATGTCGGAGCGCCCTGTCGATGTTGTCGACGACGGGGGCGCTTTGGTCGGCACGCTAAGCCGCGACAGCCTGATCGACGCGCTCTACGGCAGGGAACAGTGCGCATGACCTCAACGACGCTGACGCGCCCAGAAGAGATGGAGCAGCCCAAGACCCTTGCCGGCATGTCCAAGCCGCTGCTCATCGTGTTGCCTTTCATCGTCCTGATGTTGGCCGCCTCGCTGCTTCCCGAATGGGCGGTGAAGGTGCCCAAGGCCTGGACCGTCCCATTCGTCGACTGGGCAAATAGGCTGGTCGAGCACATGCGAGACGACGCGATGTTCGGCCTGTTCTCATTCAAGGACCTGACGCGCTGGATCGCCGAACTCATCACTTGGCCTTTGGCCTTCGTCGAAGGCCTGCTGGTCGCCGGTTTCCCGCAAATCGGCGTGCCCGCGATGCCGTGGGTCATGATCGCCGGCCTGTCGGGCGTACTGGGCTGGTATCTGAGAGATTGGCGGCTTGGCGCGCTGGCGGCAGGCTGTGTCGCCTATATGGCGATCTTCGGCAAATGGGAGCTGTCGATGATCACGCTGTCTGTGGTGCTTGTCGCCGCACCCATCGCTGGCCTTGTCGGCTTGGCGATCGGCATCATGGCGGTCAAGAAGCCTTGGTTCGAGGCGATAGTCGTGCCGCTGCTCAACGTGCTGCAGTCGCTGCCGCATTTTTCCTATCTGATCCCAATCGCCGTCTTCATCGGTGTCGGTCACAAGGCCGGCGCCATCGCCACTGTCATCTTCGCCATCCCGCCCATGGCAAGGCTCACCATCCTTGGACTGAAGGGTGTTGCCGAAGAGATCCGCGAGGCCGGAAAAATGGCCGGCTGCACTCGCTTCCAGACGTTGTGGATGGTCGAAATCCCCGCCGCCAGGCAAGCGCTGCTGGTCGGCGTCAATCAGGTCATCATGCAGTGCCTGGCAATGGTGGTGATCGCATCCTTTGTCGGGGCCAGGGGCCTCGGCCACGATCTTTTGTTTCGGCTGCAGGCACTCAAGATCGGCCAGGCACTGGAAAGTGGTGTTGCGATCGTCTTGATGGCGATCACGCTCGACCAGTTGAGCCGGGCGGCAGCCCATAAAGAGCCATCGCACGTTGCGGACGATTCCACATTCCTGCAGCGCTTTCCGTTCCTGTCGGCCGCGGCTTTGGTCATCTTCGGTTCGCTCTTGCTTTCGCTCGTCACGCCCTATGCGCAAGCTTGGCCATCCAGCCTCACGCTCAGCACCGCGCCGTTTTGGGACGCGCTCGTCGGCTGGGTCACGGTGACCTTCTACGAACCGCTGCAATATCTGCGCAACGCCATGCTGCTCTACGTACTGATCCCTGTGCGTGACCTGTTCCAGAGCATTCCGTGGACGGCGATGGTTGCGCTTGTCGCGGCCGCCGGCTGGTCGCTTGGCGGCCTGCGCCTAGCCCTCACAGTTTCCGGCTTCGTGTTGTTCATCGCCTTTGCCGGCTATTGGGAGCGTTCGCTGATCACCGCCTATATGGTAACGGTCGCCGTGCTGATCTGTGTCCTGATCGGCCTGCCGATCGGCATCTGGGCATCGCGCACCGAGCGCCGCACCGGCATCGTCAGGCTGTTGTGCGACACCTTCCAGACCTTCCCCTCGTTCATCTATCTGATCCCCGTCATCATGTTGTTCAAGGTCGGCGATGTCGCTGCGATCTCGGCCATCATCATCTATGCGATGATCCCGATCGTGCGCTACACCATCTTCGGACTGCGCAACGTGCCATCCGAAATCGTCGAGGCCGGCATCACCTCGGGCTGCACCAGGCGTCAGCTCCTGTGGAACATCCGCATGCCGCTCGCTTTTCCCGAGATCATGCTCGGCATCAACCAGACCATCATGTTCGCGCTGTTCATGGTCATCATCGCAGCCTTCATCGGCACCAAGGACATCGGCCAGGAGATTTTCCGGGCACTGACCTTCAACGACGCAGGCAAGGGCCTGGTACTCGGGCTCTGCGTCGCCTTCATGGGCCTGACCGCCGACCAGCTGATCACCGCCTGGGCAACAAGGAGGAGACAGCGGCTCGGCCTGGAGTAGGGACATCCAGGCAGCCTCCCTTGCCTGGCGATGGAGGCACAGAGGTCGGGGTCAAGGCGCGAGTGACTTGCTGGAAGTTTCAACCAGCAGGTCCGGCATCTTGGTGCCTCGAGATTTCTTACGACCGTCCAGAACCTACCAGCAGGCGGGATTTGCCGGTAAATTTGCTCTATGTTGGCTTACCCGCGCAGGTGCGAACTCACCGATGGCACTGATGAGTGGCTGCCTGATCTGCGAACATTGCTTTTTGCGGACTGGGGGAGAACCACAGCCATCTTGTCGTGGTGGAAGTTCCATAAGATAGATTACGCGACATCGACATGTAGCGGGGGTGGGTTCTACCTTGAAGTGCGACTTTGCAGCGATACCAATGGGTTATCGTAAGCAAGGAAGCGCAGATGAAACGCACCTACTCGCAGATTGATCTCGATGAGCGGCGCAAGATCGCCCGCTGGCGTCAGGCTGGGGTCAGTGTCGATGTGATCGCCGAGAAGCTCGGCCGGCATCGTTCGACGATTTTCCGCGAGTTGCGCCGGAACATCTTCGAGGACGCGGAGATGGCGGATCTGACCGGCTA
>NZ_JBFUIP010000196.1:0-9738 GCF_056401815.1 Aminobacter sp. P4_D5
CATCACGGAATTGGAGGGGGTGCCGATTGAAAAGACCGAAGACGCTGTTCCTGAGCTGCTCAAGCGTTTGGAAGTCGTTCGCTCAGATATAGACTTGCTAAGTGCTCAACTTGAATCGGTGCGTGCCGAGGCTGGCCTCGAGCATCATGAGCAGCAAGCAATTCGCCTGCGGCTCGAAACGCTGGGAGCAGATTTAAAGCGAAACCAGGATGCCCTTAAATTGCGACGTTTGGGCTCGGACCTAGGGCGCGCTGCCGGGGAACATGTCTGTCCGACCTGTCATCAAGACATCACAAGCGAACTATTGCCTGCGGTTGAGGCTGTCGGCATGGGGCTGGACGAGAACATTGCGTTCGTAAAATCTCAGATCGACCTCTATCGTGTTGCCTTGGACGCGACAAACGAGAGGGTGCGGGATTGGGCAGCCCGCTACAAAGCCAAGACCGATGAACTGCGAGAGCGGCAGGCGGAGCTTCGCAGTTTGAAACAGGCGATAGTGCAGCCCAGCGCGGCGCCGTCCCGTGTCGTAATCGAAGAAATTGTTCGCCTGCAATCGTTTATCGATCGGGTTGGCTCATTTGAAGAAGCATCGATGATTGCCACCGACGAACTTCAAACGATTGCCATAGAATGGGCACGGTTACAGGACGAATTGAAGGCATTGCCTGTCGACGAGCTGACGTCTGATGACGCCGCCAAGATCAATGCACTGGAAACTTCGGTACAAAAAAGGCTTCAGGCATATGGCTTCAGGTCATTTCAGCCAACTGAGATCGTACTATCGAGAGAGAACGTAAGGCCACTTGCGTTGACACGAGACGAGGATGGCAATGTCATTGAACGAGAAATTGCCTTCGAAGTGTCCGCCAGCGACGCAGTAAGACTCAAGTGGGCATATTATCTATCGCTACTTCAACTAGGTGGCGGTACGAACCATGCCGGATTGATTATTCTTGACGAACCAGGGCAGCAGGAAGTGGATATGAACAGCCTGTATGCGTTCTTGCAAGACGGGGCTCGACAGAAGGTACAAAGTAGGCAGATAATAATCTCTACCTCAGAGCCGCTTACTGCGATTAAATCTGCGGTAGGAGAAAGCGCAAATATTGTTGCGTTTGATGGATTTATTCTTCAGCCGTTGATGTAATTGATTTCGAAGTCATCTGAGGCGGAGCTACTGAAATCCGCATGTCCTGACTTTCCGGGCAACTGCGATGCGCTTACATTGGCGTCGAACCCTCGGCGCCCATGATTGAACTTGCGTGACCAAATCCCTCTCCAAGTCCTGGCTCTTCGGCCTCGCGCTCTGGCTCGCGGCACTTGCGACATTCGCGCTTTATTCGGTGGAGGCGTCGCGGCAGCGTTTGGCGGGTGAGTTGGAGGTGACCGGGCGGACTTTGCACCGGCTGATTTCGCAGCGCGCGGCACAGCATGACGCGCATATGACCAGCCTGATCGCGCTGACCAGCGCCGACGCGCCCTTGGGCGCCGTGCGGCAGGTGATGGAGAGCATTTCAAGGTTTYATCCGCGCATCGCCTGGATCGCGCTGGTTTCGTTCGATGGCGCGGGCGGGGTCAAGACGCTGGTCGAGGTGCCCGGCGGCGAGGACCTTGCGCCGCTGCGCGGGGCGATCGGCGAACAGCTGCGCGGCAAGATATCAGTGCATGCGAGTGGGAATGGGCGGTATCTTCTGGCCAAGCGCGCGCAGGCACCTTCCGATGCGGTGCTGGTGTTCGGCATCGACGCCGGGCTTTTGCTGGAGCCGGAGGAGCGGCCTGATTGGGCGCATCTGAGGCTTGTGCTCGACGGGCAGGAACTGCTCGACCTGCCTGCGGCTTCCGGCGCGGGCGCTTCTTTCGTTGCGCCGCCGCATTTCGAAAAAATTGTCGACGGCGAGGGGCAGCAGATCCTGCTTTCGCTCGACCGGGCCTTGCCGCTCGACGAGCTTTTGCCGCTGCGTTCGTTGCTGGGGTTTGCAGCCCTTGCCGGGTTGGCGTCGTTTGCGCTGATGTTTGCCTTGCGGCAGCGGGCGGCGGCGCAAAAATCGCRGCAGGCGGCAAGGCAGGCGGAGGCGCGCGCGCTGTTGCAGGAGCGGGAAACGCTTCTGGCGCATGCCTCGCGCGTCAACGCCATGGGGGAGCTGGCGTCCGGCATCGCGCACGAGCTGACGCAGCCGCTGACGGCGGTGCTGAGCCGCAGCCAGGCGGCACTGAGGCTTGCGGGCGCCGAAAAACCCGATCTCGGGCTGATTTCGCAGGCGCTCGACGTCAATGTGCGCGAGGCCAAGCGCGCCGGCGAGATGCTGAAACGCATGCGCGACTATGCCTCCAACAAGGCGCCGGAGCCAAAGCCAAGCGCACTCAACGGGATCGTGAGCGAGATCGTGGCGCTGACGGCTGCCGATCTCGAACGGCGCGGCATCAAGCTCGAGCTTGAGCTTGCGGCGGAGGCGCCGGTCGCGGTGGTCGACGCCATCGAGATGGAGCAGGTGCTGCACAATCTGATCCGCAACGCCGCCGACGCGCTGGAAGGGGCCGGCACGGCTGCGGCGCGGATCACCATCGAAACGCAGGCAATGGGCAAGGTGGCGACGATATCAGTCAGCGACAACGGGCCGGGGATAGCAGCCGAGGTGCTGCCCAAGCTGTTTGTGCCGTTCTTCACCACCAAGGCCGACGGCATGGGGCTGGGGCTGTCGCTGTGCGCCACGCTGGTGGAGCGGGTCGACGGGCGGATCGAGGCGGAAAACGCAGCCGGCGGCGGCGCGCGGTTTGTCATCACGCTGCCGAGGGTAGGGGCATGAGCCGGTATCAGGTCTATCTGATCGACGACGACGAGGCGGTGCGCGAGGCGATCGCCTTCCTGCTCGGCACCTATGGCATCGATGTCGAGACCTTTGGCGACCCGCAGACGTTTCTGGCGCATGTCGACGAGGCGAGGCCGGGGTGCCTGGTGGTCGATCTGCGCATGCCGCTGGTTTCAGGGCTGCAACTGCACCAGAAGCTCAGTGAGCGCGGCATCGACTGGCCGACCGTGATGATCACTGGGCATGGCGACGTCGCCGCCTGCCGGCGCGCCTTCAAGGCCGGCATCCAGGATTTCCTGACCAAGCCGGTCGATGGCGAGGTGCTGGTCGAAGCGCTGCAGCAGGGTTTTTTGAGCCTCGACGAAAGGCTCGAAAAGCGCGAGGCACGGGCGCTTTTGGCCAGGCTCACGGAGCGCGAGCGCGAGGTGCTGGACATGGTGGCACGCGGCTGGGCGAGCAAGGAGGTGGCGCAAGCGCTCGACGTGTCGGTGCGCACCATCGACGCGCACCGGGCGAAGATCGCGGAGAAGCTCGGCACCAGCTCGGTGGCCGAGTTCGTGCGGCTGACGCTTCTTAGTGGGGCATGATCTTATCCGAAAACCGGCTTCCACTTTTCGGGATCATGCCCTGACGGGTGCGGCTAGGTAGCCCTACCTAGGGCAGGTGGTGGCATCGCGGATTCTGCCGGGCGGATGGTTTGGCTAGTTCTTGCCTCGGACAAGCGAAACGCTTCGTCCGAACAAAGGACAGGAACCATGATCAAGAGCATCCTCCTCGCCGCTTCCGCCCTCGTTGCCGTCAGCACCGCCGCAAAGGCCGAGTTGCTGACCGAAAAGAACATCCCGGCAAGCCTCGCCGTCGAGATCGCCCAGAACGCGGTCGCCGCATGTGCTGCCGACAAGTACAATGTGACGGCAGCCGTGGTCGACCGCGCCGGCGTGCTGCGCGCGCTCGTCCGCGCCGACAATGCCGGCACCCACACCGTCGAAGCCGCGCGCGCCAAGGCGTTCACCTCGTCGTCGTCGCGCACGCCGACCTCGAAGATGGCCGAAAACGTCGCCAAGAACCCGGCCGCTGCCGAACTCGTCAACATCGAGGGCTTCCTGGTGCTGGCCGGCGGCGTGCCGATCAAGGCAGGCGATGCGGTGATCGGCGCTGTCGGCGTCGGTGGCGCACCGGGCGGCAATTTCGACGAGGCGTGCGCTGTTGCAGCACTTGAAAAGGTCGCCGACCAGCTGAAATAAGCTCGGCCAGAAATGACCAGCCCCGCTCCCGGTTTGATCCGGAGCGGGGCTTTTTTGCGTGTCGTTGCCGGCGAAACGGCCTGTTTGCGGGCAGTTCCAAAATCGTTGCGGTGGCCGGCGAATACGTCTATATACGGGCCGAATTTCCCATTTTCTGGTGGTCTTGATCCACCGCCCGCGTGAGGGACGCGGGCGAGCGAAGAGGATATATCGCATGGCCAATACGCTGCTTATGCCCAAGGCGACCGCTGTCTGGCTGGTCGACAATACCGGGCTGTCGTTCGACCAGATCGCGCAGTTCTGCTCGCTGCACCCGCTCGAGGTGAAGGCGATCGCCGACGGCGAATCGGCCCAGGGCATCAAGGGCATGGACCCGATCATGACCGGCCAGCTGACGCGCGCCGAGATCGCCAAGGGCGAGGGCGACCCCAACCACCGCCTCAAGCTGTCGGAGCCCAAGGTTCGCGTGCCCGAGACCAAGCGCAAGGGCCCGCGCTACACGCCGCTGTCCAAGCGCCAGGATCGCCCGAACGCCATCTACTGGCTGGTCAAGAACCATCCCGAGCTCAAGGACGCGCAGATCTCGCGTCTCGTCGGCACGACCAAGGCGACGATCGAGCAGATCCGCGAGCGCAAGCACTGGAACATGGCGACGCTGTCGCCGCTCGATCCGGTGGCGCTCGGCCTGTGCTCGCAGATCGACCTCGACATCGAAGTGCAGCGCGCCTCGCGCGGCCGCGAAGCTCCGGCACCGACCGGCGATACGCTGTTGCCGGCAGCGCTGACCGAGCGCCTGACGCCGCAGCAGGCCGCACCCAAGGACGAGGACAAGGAACTCGACGCCAACGCGGTGTTCGCCAAGCTCACCGCGCTCAGGTCGAAGACGCCAGACGAAGACGAAGACGACAAGTTCTGAGCTTTTTGCTCACCGTCATCAAAAAGGCCCCGCATTGCGGGGCCTTTTTTGTTTCGCTGGTGGTGGAGGATTCAGGTCAGTCCGACAGGCGCGGTGCTGGCATATCGCGGCCGAACCGGTGCAGGATGAGGCTGGGCGATTGGCCCGCTACCGGGGCGGTGAAGGTGATGGCGGCGTCGACTTCCTTGGTGAAGAAGCGATGCCCGCCTTCTGGAAACAGCCGTAGCCTGGGCTGGCCGGTGAACTGGCCAAACAGGCTTTCTCCGTCGCGGATGATAGTGAGCACTACGTCGGGCGCGAGCTGGTACCGACCGACGTAGATGTCGAAGAGCTTGGGATCGACGGTGGACTCGGTGTGGCGCGGCTTGGGCTTGGTCAGCGGGATCTCGGGATTGAGCAGATGCAGTCCGATATCGCTGACGCCAGTGTTGGCGTTGGACAGGACAACGACGCCTGTCTTCATGCCGGGGTGGATGCCGATGAAGGCACTGTAGCCACCGGTGCCGCCATCGTGCCAGGCGATCTCGCCATTGCTGCTTTTCGTGACGATCCAGCCAAGGGCCGCGGAGGTCTCTTGTTCGCCGATCGCCCGGCGCGTCGCCAGCGTATCTGCCAGGGCCGCCGTCAGTGGCGTCTTGTCCGTGCTGAGCGTCATGGCGAGGAAGGTCAACAGGTCGCTCGCCGTCGAGCGCAAGGCACCCGCGCCGGCAAATGCCGGCAGGTCCCAGTTGGGCGCGATTTCCAGCACCTCGTTGTGGCCGGTCGCCATGCGCCCACTCAGGCGCGGCGAAAGCTCGATCGCAGTGCTGTGCATGGCGAGCCGGCCAGTTATGCGCTCCTGAACCAGGGCCTCATAGCCTTTGCCGGCGCGCTGGGTGAGCGCCTGGCCGAGCAGGCCGGCTCCGAGATTCGAGTATTCATATTCGGAGCCGATGTCGCGCGGCAGCGTGTAGGCCGAAACGAAGGCATACATCTGTTCGGTCGTGTAGTCGGCATAGGGGTTGGTTTCGTTGGTCGGCTCGAAATTATCGGGCATGCGTGGCAGGCCTGACATGTGCGTGGCGAGATCGGCGAGCGTGATCACCTTGCCGTCGCGTTCGGGAATGGCGACGTTCATGGGCAGGTATTTGGCGACCGGGTCGTTGAGCGCAACTTCGCTGCGCCGTGCCATTTCAGCAAGCAACAAGCCGGTAAAGACCTTGGTGACCGAGCCGATTTCGTAAACCGTGTCGCCATCGACCGGGCGCGGATCGACGCCGCCGAAGCTGCCATGGGCGATGATGCTGCGCCCGCTTGGCCCGATGGTGCCAACGACAATGCCGACGCTTTGCTTCTGGACGTCGATCCTGTCGGCGAGGATACGGCTGATCTCCGCATCGGCGGGAAATGGGGCGGTTGAGGCGTTGGATGGCGCTGTCGCGATGAATGGCCGTCCCATCTTGCGGTCGAGATAGAGCAGGCCGCCAGCGAAGGCGGCGACAGTGGCTATCGAGGCGGCGGCTACGATGGCGCCCGAGAGGGCGGAAGCTTGTCTTTTCATTTCGGTGCTGTCTCTGGGTGGCGCGGGCATGCCGGCGTTGAATCTGTGAGCAGGCAGGCGTGTTTGGCGCTTGCAGATTGCAAGAGCATTGCGACCGTCGAAGCCCATGCGGGTTGTCGGGACGCTGATCCGGGCGCATGATCGCGAGGCGTGCAAGAAGGTCGATCTCATGCCCGGAGGTGGCTGTGATGAGCGGATCCGCTGCATTCGACGCCTGGAGCGCCGGCAAGAACTACGAACATTATATGGGCCGGTGGAGCCGGCTGGTGGCGGCGAAATTCGTTGCCTGGCTGGCACCGCCGCGAGCGGCCGATTGGCTCGAGATCGGTTGCGGAACAGGTGCGCTGACATCAGCCATATTGGCGGAGGCTACGCCACGCTCGATCCTGTCGATCGACCAGTCGGCGGACTTTGTTGCTCATGCGCGCCAAGCGATCGACGACGACCGTGCGCGTTTCGAGGTAGCGGATGCGCTCAAGCTTCCGGCAGACGCCGCCAGCATCGATGTCGTCGCCTCGGCGCTGGTGTTCAACTTCATCCCCGACAGGCCGGCAGCACTGGCCGAGATGCAAAGGGTGCTCAAGCCTGACGGGTTGCTGTCGTTTTATGTCTGGGATTATCCCGGCGGCGGCATCGGTTTCATCAACCAGTTCTGGAAGGCAGCCATGGACATCGACCCGAACGTGGAAATGCTCAGCGAGGGCAAGCGGTTTCCGTTTTGCACCAGACACGGCTTGGTGGGCCTCGTCCAGCAAGCCGGATTGCGCGACGTTGTCATCGCGCCGATCGAGATAGAAACTCGGTTCGAGGATTTCGAGGCGTTCTGGCTGCCGTTCACGCTAGGTGCTGGCCCGGCCCCCGGCTACTGCATGAGCCTGAGCGAAAATGACAGGGCAAGGCTTAAGGCGCGGCTTGCCGAGCGCCTGGGATCGAGCGGGCCGGTGGAGCTTGTCGCGAGGGCCTGGATGGTCAAGGCGCATAGGTCGCGGTAGGTGCAGCGGGTTGCTTGCTTTTGTAACGACGTGTAGCTACATTGTGGCTACGTGGAGTGACCCAGATGAGCACCGATACTGTCGTTCGCGCTCGAATCGACGCGGCAACCAAAGAACAGGCCACCGAAGCGTTGGCGGCGATGGGCCTTTCAGTATCCGACGCCATCCGTCTGCTGTTGACGCGTGTCGCTGCTGACAAAGAATTTCCGTTCCCTGTGAAGGTACCGAACGCTACCACACGCAAGGCGATGGTCGAGCTGGAAGCTGGCAAGGGCAAGCGCTTCTCGACGGCTGAAGAGCTGTTCGAGGACCTTGGCATCTAAGTGCTGACGCCAGTCAGTTCTACGCAGTTTCGGCGAGATGTGAAGCGAGCCGAAAAACGTGGAAAAGACACGGCGAAGCTGCGGGATCTTTTGAAGTTGCTGATCGCCGCGAGCGAGCTACCCGACCGCTACAAAGACCATCCTTTGAAGGGTGATTGGAAAGGCTATCGCGATGCTCATATCGAACCGGACTGGCTCCTGATTTATCGGATCGTCGGCGATGAGTTGCATCTGGTTCGGACCGGCTCCCATTCTGATCTCTTTCAAGAGTGAGCGTTCATTCGCAAAAGCGAGCGGACGCGCCGAACCGCGGCCGGCTTCGTCGCCGTAGTCGAGATTGAGCACCTGGCACTTTCGACAGCGTGCTCGATCAGGTCGATCGCCGCGCCGTCGGCAGCACTGGAGTTAGCCAGCAGCAATAAACTTCAAGATGCCGGCGATTCCTGATCCGGTAGCGCCGCCCTTCTGATCGGACGGGTGGTTGATGCCGTCCATGACGGGGATCTCAGTGAAGTCGAACGGGCTGATGCCCTCGAGGCAGGCCGCGTTGACGCCGTATTGGTTCTGGTTCGACCGCCGCTGGTGATGGGTGTAGATGCCGCATTTCGAGCAGAAGTAATGCTTCGCCGCCATTGTGTTGAACTGGTAGATGGTCAGTGCATCTGCGCCCTGGACGACATCGACGCCGCCAAGATCGGCAGAGAGGGCGACAGCGCCTTTCATGCGGCAGTAGGAACAGGTGCAGCGGCGGGCCGTTCGGAGGCCGTCACTCAATCGGACGCGCAGGCGGACGGTCCCGCAGTGGCAAGCGCCATTAATCTCACTGATGTCCATATCCATGCACGATACCCCTCTGGTCATGTGTTCTGCTCACTGACCGCGAAGTCATTCAATTTCAAGGCCTTGTTTCGTTTGATGATAGGGTCAACAGAAAAAAGGCCCGGCTTTGGGCCGGGCCAGCTCAGCGGGACTGACGATGGGAGGATGCGTCAGCCGCGGGAATTTCGATCCGGTGTGCCGAAGGATTCGCTGCGTTCGACGCTGCGGTAATAGTCGACGAGCAGCTTGCCGCGTTCGGGCTTGAAGGTGCGGCTGGCCAAGGCGACCGAAGAAATGCGGTCAATGCGGAAGGCGCGGAAATCGTTGCGCATCTCGCACCAGGCGATCAGCGTMCAGACCTTGCCCCAGAACCACAGGCCGAGCGGGCGCACCTCACGCGCCGAGCCGCTGCCGGCTTCGTCGCTGTAATCGAGCTTGAGCACCTGGCGCTTTTCGACGGCGCGCTCGATCAGGTCGATCGCTTCGCGGTCGGCATCGGAGACCACCCACATCGGCGCGTGGATTTCGGTACGGGCGATGCGATCCTTTTCGGAGTCGGGCAATACCGCGCCGATCTTGACCAGCGCCTCGTCGGCGGCACGCGCCATTGCGGCACCGCCAAAGGCGCGGACCATGCGAGCGCCGGCAACCAAAGCTACGATTTCATCTCGTGTGAACATCAGCGGCGGAAGGTCGAAACCCTCCCTCATCATATAGCCCACGCCAGCCTCGCCATCGATCGGCACGCCCGTCGATTGCAGGTCGGCGATGTCGCGATAGATCGTGCGCTCGGAAACCTCGAGCCACGCGCCCAGCTTGTGCGCGGTGACCAGGCGGCCACCACGGAGATGCTGTACGATCTGGAACAGCCTATCGGCGCGTCTCATCGAAAACCCCTCAAAGTCTCGCGCTGTTCTTAGCCAAGTGGGGGCGCTTGGCGTCGGTGACAATGCGCAAAGTCAAAAAGCTAGTCCGGAAGGCCTTCGCGCCGGCGCTGGGCTGCGCCGAGCATGCGGAACTCTTCATCCTATCATCGCACAGGCCTCCTGACAGCGTATTGTCAGGAGGCGTCACCGTGTCCGCGCGCGACCATGGCA
>NZ_JBFUIP010000197.1:0-9646 GCF_056401815.1 Aminobacter sp. P4_D5
CTCGAGCACAAGCTTCCTTGGCTCGTCGCCGAGTTTGCGAACCGGGCTTGGGATTTCCCTGTCCATGCGTGCGAAACGAACACGACGCTGCACCGGGTCGGGAATCGGCACGGCCTCGATCAGCCGCTTTGTATAGGGGTGACGCGGATTGGCAAAAATCTGGTCGCGCGTGCCCATCTCGACGAKCTKGCCGAGATACATCACCGCGACTCGGTCGGAGATGTTTTCCACCACCGCCATGTCATGCGAGATGAACAAATAGGCGACGCCGAATTCGCGTTGCAGTTCCTTCAGCAATTCCAGCACGCGCGCCTGAACCGACACGTCGAGCGCCGAGACGCTCTCGTCGGCGATGATCAGCTTCGGCCGCAGCGCCAAGGCGCGGGCGATGCAGATACGCTGGCGCTGGCCGCCGGAAAACTCGTGCGGGTAGCGTTCCATCTGGTCAGCTGACAGGCCCACGCGCTCGAACAGGGCAGCGACGCGCTCGCTTCGCTCCTTTGGTGTGCCGATGTTGTGGATCAGGAGCGGCTCGGCGACGAGATCGCCAACGCGCATGCGCGGATCGAGCGAGGCGTAAGGGTCCTGGAAGATCATCTGGACGTCGCGGCGCACCGCCTTGCGCTCGTGTCGGCCAAGGCCGGACAAATTGCGCCCGCCGATCGAAAGTTCGCCGCTGTAAGGCACCAGGCCGGCAAGGGCCTTCGCCGTCGTCGACTTGCCGCAGCCGGATTCGCCGACCAGCGACAGCGTCTCGTTGGGTGCGATGGAGAAGTTTATGCCTTCAACAGCATGCACCCTACGGTTGACCCGGCCGAAGAAGCCGCCATGCAGGTCGAAACGTACATGCAGATCGCGCGCCACGGCGACCGCCGCCGGATTTGTCTGCTCGGTCTTGTCGCGGGAGCCATGGCGCGCGGCGCCAGTGCCCATGCGCGGCACGGCGGCGAGAAGGTCGCGGGTATAGTCGACTTCGGGCCGCTCGAAGATGTCGGCGACCTTGCCCTGCTCGACCATGCGCCCGTTGCGCATGATGATGACGCGGTCGGCCATCTCGGCGACGACGCCCATGTCGTGGGTGATGAGGATGATGCTGGTGCCATGCTGGCGCTGCAGGTCGCGCAGAAGTTCGAGCACCTCGCCCTGCACGGTGACGTCGAGCGCTGTGGTCGGCTCGTCGGCGATCAGCACGTCTGGCTTCAGCGCCAGCGCCATGGCGATCATGACGCGCTGGCGCATGCCGCCGGAGAGCTCGTGCGGATATTGCTTGAGCCGGCTTTCGGCTTCGGGAATGCGCACGGCTGTAAGCGCTTCGATCGCGAGCTTGCGCGATTCCGCACGCGAAAAACCGGTATGGGTCTCGATGGCCTCGACCAGCTGCCGCCCGATCGAAARCACCGGATTSAGCGAGGTCATCGGCTCCTGGAAGATCATGGCGACGCGATTGCCGCGGATGCGGCGCATGCGGCCTTCATCAAGCGTTGCGAGATCGGTGTCGCCAAGCCTGATCGAACCGGCGGAAATCCTGGCTGCCGGCTGCGGCAGCAGCGCCATGATGGCCAGCGACGTCATCGACTTGCCGGAGCCGGATTCGCCGGCGATGCAAAGGGTTTCGCCGCGCGCCAACGAGAATGTGAGGTCCGAGACGACCGGCCGCTCGCCGTCTTCGCCGCGCACCGAGACGGTCAGCCCGGTGACATCGAGCACCGGCTTGCCAGCGACCGGGGCGGCAGCCCCGGCGCTTTTGTTGTCCACCACTGCGGTCATTCGAACACGCAGCGCGGGAAGTAGAACGACACCACCCAGTTTGGCATGTCGACGATCTCGCTGATGCGGAGATCGCCGCACACTGACACCAGCATGTAGGCGTCGACCGGATCAAGCTGGTAGCGCGCCGACAGCAGGTCGACCATCTGGGCGACGGCTTCCTTGGCGCCCGTCATCAGGTCAGACCCGATGCCGGTGGTCACTTCGTAGCCCTTGGAATCGAGGTGACGCGTCACTGGGCCCGGCGTGGTGAAGCGCGGCATCTTCAGCCGCGCGTCCTTGACCAGATCGAGCGTCAAAACGACGTTCATCGGGCTTTCGATCGCCGTGCCGCAGACCTCGCCGTCGCCTTGGGCGGCATGGGTGTCGCCGACCGAAAACAGCGCGCCTGCAACCTCGACCGGCAGATAGAGCACTGTTCCAGCCGCCAGATCGCGGATGTCGAGATTGCCGCCGACGCGCCGTGGCGGCACCACCGAATGGTGGCCGTTTTCGGCGGGTGCATTGCCGATGGTGCCGGCAAACGGCTTGAGCGGCACGCGGCCGTTCTTGCCGAACAGCGCCGGCTCGAGCGAGGTCGCGTCGTATTTCCAGATGGTCAGCGCCGGGTCCTTGAAGTCGTCGGCGAGCAGGCCGAAGCCTGGAATGTTCGCCGTCCAGCCGAAGCCGGACGGTTTGAACGCATCGATCGTCACCTTGAGCGCATCGCCAGGCTCAGCGCCCTCGACATAGATCGGACCCGTCACCGGGTTGATCTGGCCGAAGTCGAGCTTGGCGATGTCGCCGACGGTGCTGTCGGCCTTGAGCTGGCCACCCGACGAATCCAGGCATTCGAATTCGATCGTCGAGCCGGGCGCCACCCGCTCGGCTGGGGCAAACGAGTTGTCCCAGCCGAAGTGATGGTGGCGTCCGTGGATGGTGTAGTTGCAGTTATTGCACATCGTTTACATACACATAGTCGTAGTTGATCGGGATATGGACCGGGTCGACGTAGAGCTTGTCGTCGCCACCCATGCGCGGCGACTTCATGGTGAAGCGCTGCTCGTTGAACACCGGCGCCCAAGGCGCGTCCGCCATGACCTTGGCGTAGATGTCGCTCCACATCTTGTTGCGCTCTTCGGCCTTGGCAGGATCGACGATCGAGTCGGCGGCAGCCGCCTTTTCGTCGAGGTCCTTGTTGCAGTACCACGACCAGTTCCAGCCGCCCTGTACCGCGCCACCGCAGCCGAGGATCGGACCGTAGAAGTTGGACGGATCGGGGAAGTCGGCGATCCAGGCCATGCCGCCAGACCAGATCATCGGAGCGCCGTCCTTTTCGCCACCGGCGGCAATCACGTTTGCCTGGGCGAGCGACTGGATCGAGGCCTTGATGCCGATCGCCGACAGATCCTGCTGGATCGCCTGGGCGATACGCGGGTTGGGATCGGTGTTCATGACGAACAGCTCGGTTTCAAAGCCGTCGGGATGGCCGGCCTCGCCGAGCAGTGCCTTGGCCTTCTCGATGTCAAAGGCGTAGCCCTTGAAGTCCTTGTCGTAGCCCGGCATCGACGGCGGCAGCGGCTGGTTGGCCGGCACCGCACGGTTGTTGATCAGCTTGACGATGCGATCCTTGTTGATCGCCATGTTGACCGCCTGACGAACCTTGACGTTGTCGAACGGCGCGATCTGCGTGTTCATTGTGACGTAGCCGGTCTGCAACTGGCCGCCTTCGACGACGCGGGCCTTCTGCTCGGGATCGGCCATCACTTCCTGGAACTTGGCAGGCGGAATGCCGTCGCCGGGAACGTCAACCTCGCCGTTCTGCAGACGCAGCAGGGCGACGATCGGCTCCTGGCCGATCTCGAAGGTGATCTTGTCGATATAGGGCAGGCCCTTGTGCCAGTAGTCGGCGTTGCGCTCGAAGACCAGGCGCTGGCCGAGCGTCCACTCGGCCATCTTGTAGGCGCCGGTGCCAACCGGATGCTTGCCGAAATCGGCGCCGTATTTCTCGACCTCTTCCTTGGGCACGACATGGCTGAAGTTGATCGCCATGACATGCAGGAAGGTGGCGTCGGGCCGCGACAGCTCGATCTTGACGGTCGAGGGGTCGACAACGGTCACGCCGGAGAGGCTTTCCGACTTGCCGCCTGCGAAATCTTCATAGCCGTTGATCGAGGCAAAGAAGCCGGCGCCTGGGCTCTGGGTCTTGGGGTTGGTGACGCGGTCGAGCGAGTACTTCACGTCCTCGGCCGTCATCTCGCGGCCGTTGTGGAACTTGACGCCCTTGCGCAGCTTGAAGGTGAAGGTCTTGCCGTCGGGCGAGATCTCGTAGCTTTCGGCGAGCTCGGGACGAAGCTTGGTCGTGCCCGGCTCATAGTCCATCAGGCCGTCGAACAGGCTCTTGATCATCGACCAGTTCTGCCAGTCATAGCCGATTGCCGGGTCGAGCGTCGCGACATCGTCCTTGTAGGTGATCGTGATGGCGCCGCCCTGCTTGGCTTTCGGGTCGAGCGTTTCCTGCGCCGTGGCCGAAGCCATGCCGAGCGCCAGCGCGAGCGCTGAAGTGGCGACTGTCGTTGTGAGCCAATGTTTCATGCGAGGTTCCCTTTTTGGTTTGCAGTCTTTTGGTTGGCCTTGGATCAGCGCAGCTTGATGCGCGGGTCGATGAACGGGGCGACAATGTCGGCAAGCAAATTGCCCAGAACGATGGCGCAGGCAGACACCAGCGTGACGCCCATGATGATCGGGATGTCGACGCGCTGGATCGCCTGCCAGGCGAGCTGGCCGATGCCTGGCCAGCCGAACACGCTTTCGACCACCACGATGCCGCCCATGAACAGGCCGATGTCGATGCCGATCATGGCGACGACGGGCAGGATGGCGTTGGGCAATGCGTGACCGAACAGCACGGCGCGCTGGGCAAGGCCCTTGGCACGCGCCGTGCGGATGTAGTCCTGGCGCAGCACGTCGATCATCGACGAGCGCATCATGCGCGAATACCAGCCAGCACCGAGGATGCCGAGCGTCAGCGACGGCAGCACCATATGCCGCCAGGTGCCGTAGCCGCCGATCGGAAACCAGCCGAGCTTGACGGCGAAGACGTAGAGCAAAAGCAGGCCGACGACGAATTGCGGCGCCGACACGCCGATGAACGAGCCGACCATCAGCGCCTGGTCGGTGGCCGTGCCGCGCTTGACCGCGGCGACAAGGCCCATGGTCAGTCCGATGACCAGCTCGCACAAGATGGCGCCGACCATCAAAAGCAGGCTTGCCGGCAGGCGCGCGACGATCAGTTCGCTGACTTGCGAGCGCTGGATGTAGGAGCGCCCGAGATCGCCACTCAGCAGGTTGGTCAGATAGCGCCAGTATTGAATGGCGAAAGGCTGGTCGAGACCGAGCTGCTGGCGGATGCTCTCGACAGTCTGCGGTGTCGCGCTGCGGCCGGCGATCTGGCGCACCGGATCTGCGGGCAAAAGATACAGCAAGGCAAAGGTGATCAGCGACACGCCAAGCAGGATGAGCGCTGCCTGGATGAGGCGGCGGGTGAGGTAAGCGATCATGCCCGGCCCCTTTGGGTGGGGTCGAGAATATCGCGCAGCGCGTCGCCGACCAGGTTGAAGGCGAGAGCCAGCGCCAGGATCGCCGCACCTGGAAAAAACACCAGCCAAGGTGCCGCCTGGAAATAGGTCTGGTTTTCGAAGATGATGTTGCCCCACGATGCGGCGGGCGGCTGCACGCCGATACCGAGATAAGACAGCGTGGCCTCCAGCAGCACCGTGGTCGAAATACCGAGCGTGCCCCAGACGATGATCGTCGGCAAAAGATGCGGCAGGATGTGGCGAAACAGGATGCGCGGTGTGCTCGCGCCGATCGTGCGCTCGGCATCGATGAATTCGCGTTCAGCGAGCGAGCTTGTTTCGGTGAAGATGATGCGCGCTGTCTGCACCCAGTTGACCAGCGCGATCACCATGGCGACGATCCACAGGCTGGGCTGGAACACCGCGGCAAGGCAGATGGCGAGCAGCAGGGCCGGAAACGCCATCATCAGGTCGGTGAAGCGCATCAGTGCCGCTCCGATGAAGCCACGGAAATAGCCGGCGGTGATGCCGACGAGCGTGCCGATCAGCAGTGCCGTGCCATTGGCGACGATGCCGATGATGAGCGAGGTGCGCGCGCCATAGAGCACGCGGGTGAGCAGGTCGCGGCCGAGAAGATCGGTTCCCAACCAGAAAGTGGCGCTGGGCGGCAAAGGCGCGCCCTCGAGCGTCAGCCCGTCGAAAAGCTGTTCGTTGGGATCATAGCCGGTGAGATAGGGTGCAAACAGCGCGCCCAGGACGGTGAGGGCGATAATCACCAGCCCGGTCATGGCCAATGGCCTTTTGAGAAGGCGGCTCCAGACACCGGCGCGGCGTTTCGCCGGCAATGCGATTGCCGGCATCTCAGGCGCGATGGGACTGGTCAACGCCGCCCTCCTTTTMCGTCATGGCGACGACGCGCCGGGCAGCTTCTTCGAGGCTGACCTGCCAGTTCATGGCGAGCGAGCGCAATTGCGCGTAGGCGCGTTCGTCGTCGCTGCCCTGGCTGATCAATGCAGTGACCGCGCGCACGATGGTCTGGCGCTCCGCCACCCGCGCCTGCAGCGTCGCGATCTCGTCGGCCAATTGCCGGCGTGCGGCAAAGCTCTGGCGGGCAATGAGCAGCGCACTGTAGACGCCGGAATTACCGACCGGCTTCAGCAATTGCGCATCGGCCTTTTGTGACAATGCCCATTCGATGCGGCCAGGCGCTTCCGAGCCGATCAGCGCGATGGTCGGCATGGGGGCTGCGCCGCGCGTCCACGGAAATTGCTGGTCGAAGCCAAGGTCGACGTCGAAGAACACGAAATCCGCGGCCAGCGCTTCCGCCGGCAGCTCGGGCCAGCAATTGATGGCCTGAAGGCCGATGGCTACGAGCTGTCGTGTGATCGCGCTGACGGTTGCATGCGGACGGTGCAGCACGAACGCCTTGGCGCCACCGAGATTGGGGATATGCGCGTTTCGGCTCATGACACGACCTTGAGCCGCGGGCGGCCGAATGTTTCGGTCCGGTCGTAGCGCGAAAGATAGGGGTCAGGCGCCATGCGCTCGATGTGGCTGACGCGTTCGAAGCCCAGGCCCGCGATACGGCCAATCTCGACGGGCAGCGTTGCATGCTGGGTCTGTGGGTCGATGGCGATCTCGCCGAACGGTGTCTGGTACCGGTTCGTCGCAAAAAGTGCGGGCAGTTCCGCGAAGCTGGCTTTCGGGTTGGCCGAAAGGACCTTTGCCAACACTTTGACCGAGGCGTAGGCCGACGCTTCGAAGGAGGAGACTGGCGCGTCGCCGAGAGCAGTCTTTTCATTGCGGAAGTAGGGGCCGACAGAAAGATGGCCTCTGCCTGCTTCGTCGATCGCCGGCAGCTCGCATTCGGTGAGGTTGCACGACAGGATCGGGCAGTTTTCCGGCCCGAAATGGGGATCGTTGCGCGCCAGCTCGGCATAAGCGGCAAAGAAGGCGTAGGATGAGGTTCCGATCAAATTGTTGAGGATGAAGGCCGGCCGCGTCGCCCTGATCTCGTCGATCAGCCGCGCGACATCGGTTTCGCCGATCGGCAAATAGCGCTCGCCGAGCACCTTGCCGCCGGCGTCTGCGATGAGGTCGCGGGCGACGCGGTTGGTTTCCCAACCCCAGATGTAGTTGGAACCAAGCAGGAAGCCATCGGTGCCGAAGCGCGGCACGATATGTGCCAGCAGCGGCACCAGATGCTGGTTCGGGCACGCATGCATGTAGACCACATGCTCGTTTGCCTCGAAACCTTCATGAGGGCAGGCATACCAAAGTGCTGCGCCGGCCTTCTCCAGGACGGGGATGACTTCCTTGCGGCTCCAGGAGGTGACGCACCCAATGACGTGCCGCGCGCTGCTGTGGCGCAGGATCTCATCGCAAAGCGGCGCATAGCGGTCGATATTGCCGCCCGGGTCGCGCTCGACGGCCGTAAGCTCGATTGTGCTTGCTGGATCGGCGTTGATGTCGGCGATGGCGCGCATGACGCCGGCATAACAAGCGTCGGCGACGAGCCGGTAGCTGCCCGAGCGCGAATACAGCACGCCGATTTCGATGCGCGACTTCAAAGAATYTCCCCCCAAAAGCAAAAAATGCCCCGCAGCCGCCGCCGCAAGGCGAGGCACACGAGGCATGTTTGCCGTCCGGCTATCGAGACCGGTATTTCCCTCAGGGTAACCTGAACTGCTCGGCAGTCAAGGGTGAAAGAATGATGATGGGTCTAGAAACAATGTGACCTCCGGAGAGCACAAGTTTGGGTAACCGCGCCGACATCAAGGAGGACATCAAGGAGAATGAGGCGACCCATGCCTTTGAGCGCCGCATGAAAGAGCAGCGCGGGATCGAGACCGGTCCAGCGATCGCGCCGGCTGAATACACGCCCGGGCTCTACCTGAAGTACCTTCCCACCGAGGAGGCCGAGCAGCCGCCGCGCTCGATCACACGACAATTGTTGTCGATCGTGTTTTGGAGCGGCGTGGCCTGGGCATCCTTGAGCCTAGCGAGTCAGATTTAGCGCGCTCGGCAATTCGCTCGCGGATGGTCTCGCCTTACCAGATTGCACCGTTGTCTGGCTTTCTTATTGGGAACCTGATTGACCTAACGACGTTAAATCGAGCGGAGCCGAATGGGCTAGACTAGGTCTACACCTTCCCGTCAGCAGACCCCCCGCAAGGGTTGGTCAGTCCGTGAGGCGTGTTCTTTGATCCTTCTCTGGCACGCTTCAAAATGGGGGGCCTGTCGGCGCGCGAACCGGCAGGCCTTCGAAACATGTGCCAGACTCCTATACCTGATTACGTCTGCTTTCGGACGTTCGTTATTCGCAGATCGCCTTGTTTCGCTCCCGATCTCGCACGTTCGCGATCAATCGATGGTTGAGCAAGCGACCACCCCCCAAAAGCGGCGTCGGGACTGAGCGCGAATAAGATTGACGTTACGTCATCTAGGTTGCACAGTCCCGTCGCACATCTGACGCTTCAAAATCGGTCGCATGCAAGGGGAATGGAGTCTTTGACTGCCCCGATCCGCATTCGCGCGTCGGGCGAACATTTCACCCAACCTTTCGCTCGTTCTTAGGGAGCCTGAGCCGTACCGGCCGAGGCTGCCGCTGACAGAGAAGGATATGTGATATGAAAGCAGCAGCAACCTGTGTTGCAGCGGCAACGGCCATTGCCGCCGCTCTTCTAAGCACCACCTCGATGGTCCAGGCGCAGGAGCAAACCAAGCCCAACATCCTGTTCATCATGGGCGACGACATCGGCTGGATGCAGCCGAGCATCTACCATCAGGGACTGATGGTCGGCGAAACACCCAACATCGATCGCATCGGCAAAGAAGGTGCGAAATTCATGACCTACTATGCCGAGCAGAGCTGCACGGCTGGTCGTACCGCCTTCATCACCGGCATGCAGCCGGTGCGCGTCGGCATGGTCCTGCCGGAAATTCCCGGAAGCCCATCCTATCTGCGGGCCGGCACGCCTCACCTCGCCAGGTTCTTGAATGATCTCGGCTACTCGACAGGCGAGTTCGGCAAGAACCATCTCGGAGATACCACCGAATCCCTGCCGACGGCACACGGGTTCCAGGAATTCTGGGGCTATCTCTATCACCTCGACGCCATGCAAGGCGTGAGCTTCCCCGATATCAACAAGACCCCAACCGAGCAGGGGATCGCGCCACCTTGCAAGAACACGCCGATCCCCGGCTTAACGGAAAACCCGGCAGCCGTGGACCCGAAGACCACGACCTGCCTGACGCCGCCGCGTCCGATGCTCGCCTGCACATCCTCCGACGGGTCGCCGGCCAACCAGACATGCAAGGAT
>NZ_JBFUIP010000198.1:0-9434 GCF_056401815.1 Aminobacter sp. P4_D5
GCTTTCCTGTCTTCGCTTCTGCGGCTTGGGGAGCTGAGGCTTCCGTCTTCGGCTGCTCGGCTGCGGCGACCGGTGCGTGCTGCTGCTCAGCGCTGGCGAGCGCGGTTTCCGCTGGTGTCGTAGCCGTTGGATTGGCAAGGGGAACGTAGCCGACCTGCTCGGGAAGGGCAGAGTCGCCGTTCATCACAAGATTGGTGGCTGTCGGCGCCGCGCCGGGGGCTCCCTGCGACGTTGCCTGGCCGGTTGCATCTGCGGTGAGGGCAGTGTTTGCAAGTTCGAAATTGGGTGCGCCCGTCGAAGAGCAGGACACGGCAAGCAGCGAAACCAGTACGGTCAGCGCAACGCCGCATCGCCGGTCTGCGAATCGCAGGTGTCCTGACGTCAAAGCGGTCCCCTCTCATGCACTGCAGGCCAAAGATCACGCTTGGCGATTAAATCGAACGTCTAAGCAGGCACGCTTCCGAATAAGAAGCGGCACTCAATGATATGGCGATGATCCCCAACTATCGAGCTAGGCGCCAAATAAGGCAAGATCATGATAGGCGCCACGTTTTCGCCCCCTTTGTTAAGGGCGTCAACTCACCACGCATTACAGCGAGTTACACGCGGACCCTCACATAGCTGCCGGGGGCATCGCCTAACACGTCGCCGCTTACGCCAGGCTTGCGAGCCGCAACGCGGCTATCGTCTTTGGCTTCGATCCAGCGCTGCCAGTGCGGCCACCATGAGCCAGGTGTTTCGGCCGCGTCCTGGAGCCATGCGTCGAAATCGCCTGTCGGTTTGCCGTTCGACCAGAATTGATACTTGCCCGCGGCAGGTGGATTGACCACGCCCGCGATATGCCCCGAGCCGGCAACGACGTAGTCGACGTCGCCGCCAAAATACTGGCAGCCGAGGAAGACCGAGCGGGCCGGGGCGATGTGGTCTTCGCGGGCGGCGAGGTTGTAGACCGGGATGGTGATGTCGGCGAGCGAGACGGTGCGGCCAGCAAGTTCCATCCTGCCTTGCGACAAGTTGTTTTGGAGATAGCAGTTGCGCAGGTAAAACGAGTGGTTGGCGGCTGCCATCCGCGTCGAATCGGCGTTCCAGTAGAGCAGATCGAAGGGCAGCGGGTCCTTGCCGCGCATGTAGTTGTTGATGACATAGGGCCAGATCAGGTCGCCCGAGCGCAGCATGTTGAAGGCGGTTGCCATCTTGGTGCCGTCGAGATAGCCCTTGTCCTTCATCGCTCCTTCGAGCGCTGTGATCTGGTCCTCGTCGACGAACACCTTGAGATCGCCGGCATAGGTGAAATCGACCTGGGTGGTGAAGAAAGTGACAGAGCGGATGCGGTGGTCGCCCTCCTGCGCCAGGAGCGCAAGGGCAGCGGCCAGCAGCGTGCCGCCGACGCAATAGCCGATCGCGTTGACCTCGCGCTCACCGGTCGCCTGCTCGACAGTGTCGAGACCATATTGCAGGCCCTCGCGGATATAGGCCTCCCAATCCTTCAGGCCGTGGCGCTGGTCGGGATTGATCCACGAGATGACGAAGACCGAGTGGCCTTGTTCGACCGCCCAGTTGATGAACGACTTTTTCGGGTTGAGGTCGAGGATGTAGAATTTGTTGATCCATGGCGGGCAGATCAGCAGCGGCCGTTTCAGCACCTTGTCGGTGGAAGGTGCGTACTGGATGATTTCGGCGACATCGCTGCGGCCGACAACCTTGCCGGGCGTGGTGGCGATGTTCTTGCCGATTTCGAAGCCGGAATAGTCGGCTTGCCTGAGCTTGAGGTCGCCCTTTCCAGCCACGATGTCCTCGGCGAACATCTTCATGCCGCGCACCAGGTTTTCGCCGTTGCTGGCGACAGTTTCGCGAAACAACTCCGGATTGGTCAGGATGAAGTTGGAGGGTGAGATCGCATTGGCGACTTGCTTCACATAGAAGCCAGCCTTGTGGCGGGTATGTTCATCAAGGCCGTCGGCATGCTCGACAAGATCGCCGGCCCAACGCGCCGTCACCAGATAGGCCTGCTTGAGGAAGTCGAAGAAGGCGTTGCGGCCCCATTCGGGGTCGAGGAAACGCTTGTCGGTGCGCTCGGGCTTCACAGCGTCGTCGACCTCGTCGCCGCCCATCCGCTGAACCGATTTGCTCCACACGTCGAGATAGCCGGAAAACAGCCTGGTCTGGGCTTCGAGAGCGCGTTGTGGGTCAGACAGCCAGTATTCGGTGAGTTTTGAAAAGGTCTTGACCATATCGGTCATCGGCTCGGCAACGGTGTCGCGGAGCTCGCCCCTTTCGCGCGGTTCAGCCCAGGCGGATGCCGCCTTGCCTGCTTGCTCGATCATGCGCGCCATGTTGAGCGCAAAACGCTCGGGATCTTTGACGAGATATTGCTCGACGGAGGAGGGGGAATCGCCGGTCGGCTTGTCCGAATCGTCTACCTTCGCCATGGTCTTTGCAGGTCCTCCCAAAGGGCCTTTTATTGACATACTATCATGTGACGTCTTACCGGGTCCAACGCGCTCTACCGCGCCTGTCGGGGAAACTTTATGACATATAGTGTTGGTCGGCATATTTTTTTCTGCGCCCGGGCGGTTCTGTTTGCTGGCGTGCTGGCATTGCCTGTTGCCGCCAGCGGTTGCTCCAGCACTGCGGCGACCAATTCTGTGCCGGTCGGAGCCCACGGCGCGCAGGACACCGGCACATACCCCAATCTCAATATCCCGCCGCAGTCCGCGGCTCCGCAGTTCACCGAGGATCAAAAGGCGGCCAAGCTAGCCAATCTACATGCCGCGCAAGGGCGCCAAGGCGCCAAGGCGGGCGTTGCAGCGGACAATTCGGCGGCGATGACCACGCTGGCCAGAAAGCATGGCGACGATACGCTCAAGGCCATCGAAGGCGAGTGCCAGGCTATCGACCCTGCCTGCAAATGAGTATATATCGCGCACGCATCGCGCAGCCCCCTGTTTACCTGGAATTGACATGGAAGAATTTCACAAGGTCCGCCGCCTTCCGCCCTATGTCTTCGAGCAGGTCAACCGGCTGAAGGCCAGCGCCCGGTCGCGCGGCGCCGACATCATCGACCTTGGCATGGGCAATCCCGACCTGCCGACGCCGACCGCTATCGTCGACAAGCTGTGCGAAGTGGTTCGCGACCCGCGCACTCATCGTTATTCGTCGTCGCGCGGCATCCCCGGCCTGCGCCGCGCCCAGRCCAATTATTATGCCCGCCGCTTTGGCGTGAAGCTCAATCCCGACACCCAGGTCGTGGCGACACTGGGCTCGAAGGAAGGCTTCGCCAATATGGCGCAGGCGATCACGGCACCCGGCGACGTGGTGCTGTGCCCCGATCCGACCTATCCGATCCACGCTTTCGGCTTCATCATGTCGGGCGGCGTCATCCGTTCGCTCCAGGCCAAGCCGGATGATGGCTTCATCCCGGCACTTGAGCGCGGCGTCCGCCATTCGATCCCCAAGCCCTTGGCGCTGATCCTCAACTATCCGTCGAATCCGACGGCGCATGTCGCGACGCTCGACTTTTACAAGGATGTCGTCGCCTTCGCGAAAAAGAACGACATCATCATCCTGTCGGATCTCGCCTATTCGGAGATCTATTTCGACGGTAATCCGCCGCCTTCGGTGCTGCAGGTGCCTGGCGCCATCGACGTCACTGTCGAGTTCACTTCGATGTCGAAAACGTTTTCGATGCCTGGCTGGCGCATGGGCTTTGCTGTCGGCAATGAACGCTTGATCGCCGCCTTGACGCGCGTGAAGTCGTATCTGGACTACGGTGCATTCACGCCGATCCAAGTGGCCGCGACCGCGGCACTCAATGGCGACGGCACTGACATTGCCGAAGTGCGCGAGGTCTATCACAAACGTCGCGACGTGATGGTCGACTCGTTTAGCCGTGCTGGGTGGGAAATCCCGGCACCGGCTGCGACGATGTTTGCCTGGGCGCCGATACCCGAGCCGTTCAAGCATCTTGGTTCGCTCGAGTTCTCCAAGCTGTTGATCGAGCATGCCGACGTGGCGGTGGCTCCGGGTGTTGGTTTTGGCGAGCACGGCGACGACTATGTACGTCTCGCGCTGGTCGAGAACGAGCACCGGATCCGTCAGGCGGCGCGCAACATCAAGCGCTTCCTGACGACCACCGGCAAACAACCCAACAATGTGGTTCCGCTCGCAGCCCACCGCTGAGCGCACCACAGACAATCCAGAACTGCTGAAATAAGAGGCGCCGTCGACCATGGCTGAAGCATTGCGTGTTGGAATTGCCGGTCTCGGCACGGTCGGTGCTTCGGTGGCGCGCGTGCTGCGCGACAAGGGAGCCGAGCTCACCCGTCAGTGCGGCCGCGAGATCGTTGTGTCAGCCGTTTCCGCCCGCGATCGTTCGCGCGACCGCGGCGTCGACCTGAGCGGAGCCACGTGGTTCGAAGATCCGATTGAACTAGCCGAGAAAGCCGACATCGACGTCTTTGTCGAATTGATCGGCGGCGACGAGGGCGCTGCCCGTGCCTGTGTTCGTGCGGCGCTTGATGCTGGCCGCCATGTCGTGACTGCCAACAAAGCGCTGCTCGCCAAACATGGCGTGGCACTCGCCGAAGTCGCCGAGAAGAAGGGCGTTCTGCTCAACTATGAAGCGGCGGTGGCTGGCGGCATCCCCGTCATCAAGACGATGCGCGAAGCGATGGCCGGCAACACCGTCACCCGCGTCTTCGGCATCTTGAACGGCACCTGCAATTACATTCTGACGCGCATGGAAGCCGAAGGCCTGACCTTCGACGCTTGCCTCAAAGACGCACAGCGGCTGGGTTATGCCGAAGCCGACCCGACCTTCGACATCGAGGGCAACGACACGGCTCACAAGCTCGCCATCCTGACCAGCCTGGCCTTTGGCTCGAAGATCGCGGCCGACGACATCTATCTCGAAGGCATCTCCAACATCACCCAGGCCGACATCCGCGCTGCTGCCGAGCTCGGATATCGCATCAAGCTGCTCGGCGTTGCCCAACGCACCGAAAGCGGCATCGAACAGCGCGTGCACCCGACAATGGTGCCGACGGCTTCGGTCATCGCCCAGGTTCATGGCGTCACCAACGCCGTCGCCATCGAGACCGATATTCTAGGCGAGCTGCTGCTGTCGGGGCCCGGCGCCGGCGGTAACGCCACCGCGTCGGCCGTCGTTGGCGACATCGCCGACATCGCCAAGAGCCGTCCAGGCTTCCAGCATGGGCCGGTGTTCGGCCGTCCGGCTAAGGAACTGAAGCCTTACAAGAAGGCGCAGATGCGCAGCCACGCCGGCGGTTATTTCATCCGCCTGACGGTGCACGACCGCATCGGCGTGTTCGCGGCTATCGCCAAGCGCATGGCCGACAACGACATTTCGCTGGAATCGATTGTCCAGCACGCCGACGGCACGGACGGTGTGGCACAGAAGACGGTGATCCTGGTTACCCATGAGACCACCGAAGCAGCCGTGCGCAAGGCGGTCGACGGCATTACCAAGGACGGCCACCTGACCGACAAGCCGCAGGTCATTCGCATCGAGCGTGCCGGATAAGACCTGCTTGTACGCGAGGGGGCAGAAATGTGCCCTGGACCGGGCCGTCAACCGCAAATTCCTTTCAATCGATTGATATTGCTTCGCTTTCGATAAAGCGGGCAACAGGTCTTGCTGTTGTCATGCGGGTTTGACAATAAGGGCCTGCCCGGTTCGGGCGCTCCGAATTCATCGATTTCAGGACCCTGATATGGCGAAAAGCGTTGTTGCCGGCCTCGACCGGATTCTCACCATGGAACTCGTGCGCGTCACCGAGCGGGCTGCCGTGGCCGCCGCAAGGCTGCGCGGACGTGGCGACGAGATGGCTGCGGACCAAGTCGCGGTCGATGCCATGCGCCAGGAATTGAACCGCCTTGCCATCAACGGCACTGTCGTCATCGGCGAGGGCGAGCGCGACGAAGCGCCGATGCTCTACATCGGCGAGGAAGTCGGCTCGGGCGGACCGGAAGTCGATATTGCGCTCGATCCGCTCGAAGGCACCACCATCTGCGCCAAGAACCTGCCCAATGCGCTGGCCGTCATCGCCATTGCCGAAAAGGGCAGCCTGCTGTTTGCGCCAGACGTCTACATGGACAAGATCGCGRTCGGCCCGGGCTATCCGGAAGGCGTGATCGACATCGATGCCTCGCCGGCTGAAAACATTGCCAGCGTCGCCAAGGCCAAGGGCGTACCGGTCGAAGAAGTCACGGCCTGCATTCTCGATCGCCCGCGCCATGCCAAGCTGATCGAAGCAGTACGCGCGACTGGTGCAGCTATCCGCCTGATCGGCGACGGCGATGTCGCCGGCGTCATTCACACCACTGATCCCGACGAGACCGGCATCGACATCTATCTCGGCACCGGGGGCGCGCCAGAAGGCGTGCTGGCTGCAGCGGCACTTCGTTGCACCGGCGGCCAGATGCAGGGCCGCTTGCTGCTCGACAGCGCCGAGAAGGTCGCTCGCGCTGCAACCATGGGCATCACCGACCCCAACAAGGTCTATCGTGTCGAGGAAATGGCGCGCGGCGACGTGCTGTTTGCCGCCACAGGCGTCACTGACGGCAACATGCTTGCCGGTGTGAAGTTCGGCCGCGATTCGATCACCACCCACACCATCGTGCTGCGTTCGTCGTCCAAGACTGTTCGCGAGATCAAGGCGCGCCACCAGGATCTGGAAAAATTCTGATTACGCGCTGGTTCCGGTCGCCTATGGTCGATCCGAAGCGGGTGGACTAGGTTTGAATGGCGACTGAAAAGCGTAATTTCCTCGGCGTTCGGCGTTCGGCCACCGGTGTTTCATGGGAGCACCGGTTGACCGAACGGCAGGATATGTTGGCGCTCGCCATTGCCCAGGGGCACGGCGTGCCCGACATCGTCGCGCGCGTGCTTGCCGGTCGCGGTGTCACGGCGGACGATGCCGAGCGCTTTCTCGATCCGACGATCCGCGACCTGTTGCCCGATCCGGCCTCGTTGACCGACATGGACAAGGCTGCCGGGCGCATCGCCGATGCCGTGATGCGCAAGGAGAAGGTCGCGATCTTCGGCGACTACGACGTCGATGGAGCCTCATCCTCGGCGCTGATGAAGCGCTTTCTCACGCATTTCGACGTCGAATCCGAGATCTACATTCCCGACCGCATTTTCGAAGGTTACGGGCCCAATCCCGACGCGATGCGTGAATTGATCGGCCGGGGCGCCAGCCTGATCATCACTGTCGACTGCGGCACCAATAGTGCGGCCTCGATCGATGCGGCCAACGAGGCCGGTGCCGATGTGGTCGTGCTCGACCACCATCAGGTCGGTGGGCCGTTGCCAAATGCGTGCGCGGTGGTCAACCCGAACCGCGACGATGATCTTTCCGGCCAGGGGCATCTCTGTGCTGCCGGCGTGACCTTCCTGACGCTGGTCCAGACCGCCAAGGTGCTGCGGGAAAAACTGCCCGATGCGCCGCGCCCGGACCTGCTGTCGCTGCTCGACCTCGTGGCGCTGGGAACCGTTTGCGACGTCGTGCCGCTGACCGGCGTCAATCGCGCTTTCGTCGTCAAAGGGCTGCGGGCCATGCGCCAGCAGAACAATGTCGGCCTGACGGCACTTGCCCGCGTCGCTCGCATCGGCGAGCCGCTCAGCAACTTCCATCTCGCTTTCCTGCTCGGTCCGCGCATCAATGCCGGCGGACGCATCGGCGATGCCGCACTGGGCAGCAAGCTGCTCGCCACCGACGACCCGGTCGAGGCCGGAACGATCGCTGGAACGCTCGACCGCCTGAACCAGGAACGGCAGGCGATGGAAACCGAAATGCTGGCCGAGGCGCGCGCCGAGGCCGATGCCGAGATTGGTGCCGGTCCTGGTCCTGCTGTTTTGGTGACGGCGAACACGACTTGGCATCCCGGCATCGTTGGCCTCCTCGCTTCGCGGCTCAAGGACCACGCCCGACGTCCGGCTTTTGCCATCGCCTTCAACGGAAATGGCATAGGCACTGGTTCGGGCCGTTCGGTCTCGGGTTTTGATCTCGGTCGGTTGGTGCGCGAGGCGGTGGAGGCCGGCTTGCTGGTCAAGGGCGGCGGCCACGCCATGGCCGCCGGCATCACTGTCGAGCGTGCAAAGCTTGGCGAACTGCGCGCCTTTTTCGAGCAGCGGGCGGCGGCGGATGTGTTTCGCCTTCAGGACGAGGAAAGCCTCAAGATCGATGGCGCGCTGGCCGCCGAAGGCGCGACCTTGAATCTTGTCGATGCGCTTGAGAAAGCTGGGCCGTTTGGGGCAGGGCATGTCGCGCCTGTTTTCGTCTTGCCGCGCCACCGTTTAGCCAACGTCCGGCTGGTCGGCACGGCGCATATCCGGGTCGATTTGCGCTCGGAGAGTGGTGGCCGCCTGCAGGGTATTGCTTTCAGGGCAGCGGAAACGCCGATCGGCGACTTCCTGTTCAGGAACCGTGACCGCACGGTCCATGTGGCCGGTTCGATTTCGGTCAATCACTGGAATGGCAGCCGCACCGCTCAGTTCAGGATGATCGATGCGGCACTTGCCGGGCCTTAGCCGAGCACTGCCTGTAGCCGGAGGATCTCTTCCATCTGCGCCTTGGTTGCCTCATAACCGAGGCGGATGGCCTCGTCGGCCCGATGGAATTCCGAAAGCCCGATGAGGCCGAGCTTGGGTTGGATCGAAAGATCAGGCGGGTCACCGGCGAGACGTGCGCGTGAAATGCGATCCTGGATGATGTTGAACGCCTCTACCATCACCCCAGTGATGCCAAGCCGTGCCTCGCGCTCGCTGTAGCCGGGAGTTTCCCCAGGCCTTGCCGGGCGTTCGACCACCAGTTCGCCGGCACTGTGTTTAATGACGGCGGCACGGCCAAACAGGTCGTAGTGTAGGTTGACGGCCACCACCAGTGGCTGCTCGTTGGCGCGGCAGACTGAGACCGGGACCGGATTGACCAAAGCGCCGTCGACCAGGACGCGGCCATTGCAGGTGACCGGTTCGAAAACACCGGGCAGCGCATAGGAAGCTCGCATGGCCTTGATCAGTGAGCCGCTCGAAAGCCAGATCTCATGGCCGGTGCGGATTTCGGTCGCAACGCAGATAAACGGCTTGGGCAGGTCTTCGAAAGTCACGCTGCCCATGTGCTGCTGCATGCGGGCGTCGAGTTTCATGCCGCCGAACAGACCATTGCCGCCGAGCTTCAGGTCGAACAGGCCAAACAGACGGCGCTTGGTCAGGCTGCGGGCGAATTCCTCAAGCTCATCCAGCCTACCAGCGAGATAACAGCCGCCGACGAGTGCGCCGATCGAGGTGCCGGCGATCATGTTAATGCGAATGCCGGCTTCATCCAGCGCGCGTAGCACGCCGATATGGGCCCATCCGCGCGCGGCTCCGCCGCCAAGAGCAAGCGAAATGCCGGTTTCTTTCGGGGTTGCTG
>NZ_JBFUIP010000199.1:0-9417 GCF_056401815.1 Aminobacter sp. P4_D5
CCCCAGGATCGCGCTCAATTTGACGGCACGGACTTGGCCCTTCGACCTGGTCGAGGAAAACATCGACGTCGCCATCTATTTCGGCGAAAAACCATGGCCCGGCGGCCCGTCCGACCAGTTGATGGAGGAAGAGGTCATTCCGGTCTGCGCGCCTTCGCTGATGGCGCCGGATGGACCGGTGAGCCGCATTGCGGACCTCGGACGGGTCGCCCTGTTGCACCATCGCGCCCGGCCGCGCGCATGGAAAGACTGGCTCCAAAGAGCTGATGACACCTCGGTCAATCCTTTCCACGGCGTTCGCTTCGAACAGTTCGAGATGATCATCCAGGCAACCATCAGCGGCATGGGTATGGCGATCGTCCCAAAGTTCATGATCGAGGTCGAACTGGCTGACGGCACGCTGGTCGCGCCATTCGGCCGGCCGATGAAAAGCCCGGAATGCTATTTTCTCGTCTGCCCGGAACGGAAGAGCCATTTGCCGGCGGTGCAGGCTTTCAGGCAGTGGCTTTTGGACGAGGTGGCAGCGTCCAGGCGGCCACCGATCGTGGGTGACGAGGTGCCACGTCGCCTCCAAACAACAGTTCATTCCGTAGAGGAATGATTTGACGCAATCTTATCGTTTGAACGACCGTCGCCGGCCACCATACTCTTCAGCTCACGACGCCGGACATTTCGATCTCGGTTTTGACGCCAAGCCGTTCCTTCCAGGAGGCCGCTTGACGCTGGCCGAAGGTTTGCCGGAACGGCGTCCAATGACAAAGGGGAGTGAGTTAATGGGAATACTCGGAAAACGAGCCGCCGGATGCATCCTTTCGCTCGCATTGGCGACGACGGCTGCCATTGCGCAGGAGCCTGATACCGCAGTGGTCTTGCGCGTCAGTGATGCGGACCGCTACGATCCGCAGCGCTCCACCGCGCTGGCCGCCGCCGAAATCCTCTACATGGTCGGCGAAACGCTGGTGACGCTCGACCGCGATCTCAAGACCCTCCGCCCCGGCCTGGCGGAGCGCTGGGAGGTCAGCGCCGACGGCCTCACCTACACCTTYCACCTGCGCCGCGACGTCASCTTCTGCRAYGSCAAGCCYTTCACCGCAAAGGCCGTGGTCGGTACGATGGATCGCTGGCTCAATCCGGATTTCCCAGGCGTCAGCAAATGGAAGGCCGGCAAGGTCGAAAGCGTAAAGGCGCTCGACGACTACACCGTCGAATACAAGCTGAAGGAGCCATATTCGGAACTGCTGTACCAGATGACGCAGTTCAATTTCATTATCATCGACCCGGACCAGGCGAGTGCACTGAAGGATGATTTCGGCGTCGCCGCCTTCAACGGCACCGGAGCATTCTGCTTCCAGTCGTGGACGCCGCGCACCCAGACGGTGCTGACCCGTCACGATGGCTATCGCTGGGGCCCGTCCTTCATGACGAATCCGGGACCGGCAGAGGTCGCGAAAATCGTCTGGAAGATAGTGCCGGAAGAGGCAACACTTGCCGCCGCCCTGCAGACCGGCGAAGGCGACGTATCCTTCGCGGTGCCCGCATGGGCTCTCTCCCAGTTGCAGGCGACACCTTCAATCCAGCTGCTGCGGCCCGAAGCGGGCTTCCGCACGCACTATGTCGGCATGAAGATCACGCGCCCCGATCTGGGCGACAAACGCGTCCGCGAAGCGCTAAGCCTGGCAATCGACCAGAGCGCCATCGCCGACGCGATCTTCTTCGGCGAGGCCGATGCAGCCAGGTCCTACTATTCCGAGGCCGCGCGCGACTTCAATCCCAAGATGAAGCTGGACGCATTCGGCTATGACCCTGAAAAGGCCAAGGCGCTGCTCGACGAGGCAGGCTGGGTCTCCAGTGACGGCGGTGTCCGCATGAAGGACGGCAAGCCTTTGTCGCTAATTTTCTATGGTTTCACTGGCGATTCAGACAAGCAGATGGCCGAGACCATCCAGGGTGATCTGCGCAAGATCGGCGTCGACCTGAAGGTCGAGCTCTATGATCCAACGATCGTATGGGGCAAGCTGAAGACCCAGGATTTCGACCTGTACCAGATGAGCTATCCGTATCTGAGCGCGGGCGACGCTATGAACCTGTACTTCCTGTCGTCGAACATGCCCACCCCCAACCGGATGAACTGGAACGATCCCAAGACCGATCAACTGATCGACGCCGGCAACCGCGCGACTTCGGCGGAAGCACGCTTTGCCGCCTTCGCCGAGGCCGGCGCGATCATCCACGACGCCGTGTTGTGGAAGCCGCTGGTCAACGAAAAGCTGGTCGTGGTGGCCGGGCCGCGCGTTGCGCCGTTCAAGCCGCACGGCATCAGCGGTGCACCTCTCTACAACGGGCTGGATCTCAAGCTGGCGAAATGACGGTTGTGGTCCACCGCGCCCAGCWTGGCTGCTGGCGCGGTGGACCACTCGAACGCCGGGGATTTCGGGTAATGCCCAAAGTCCTTGAAATGATGCCCGCTTGGGAGAAGACAACGTGACGCGACAGCTCCTTTGGCGCTTGTTGACCTCGATACCTGTGCTGCTTGGTGTGCTTCTGGTCGGTTTCCTGATGCTTCAGGTCATTCCGACCGACCCCGCTATCATCATCGCCGGACCGTCGGGAACTGCTGCCGAAATCGAAGACATCCGCCGCCAGCTCGGCCTCGACGCCCCGATCATGATGCAGTTCTGGCTTTATCTGCTACGTGTCCTGCAAGGCGATCTTGGGCGGTCGATCATCAACAATGCGCCGGTCGCCGGAGAGCTTGTGACGGCGCTTGGGCCGACCATCGAACTGATGGTGGCTAGCCTGATCTGGGCGGTCCCTCTTGGCATCCTGCTTGGCACGCTTGCCGCCATGCGCCGTGGGCAGGTCTTTGACCGCGCCGTCACCGCGCTGTCGGTAGCAGGTGTTTCCGTCCCTGCATTCTGGGTCGGGCTTCTGCTGCTGCAGTTCGCAGCGTTCCGGTGGCAGCTGTTTCCGCTGCAAGGCCGGGGCGGGCCGCTGTGGACGCTCAACGGCTTGCATCATGTCGCACTGCCTGCGCTGACGCTGGGGCTGATCTTCATCGGGCCGGTAGCGCGGATGACCCGCACCGCGGTGGTCGAGGTGTTGGGCGCCGACTTCATCCGCACGGCCCGCGCCAAGGGCGCGTCGGAGTTCCGCGTCGTCACAAGGCATGCGTTGCGCACGGCGCTGATACCTGTGGTGACGCTGATCGGCCTGCAGATCGGCTCGCTGCTCGGCGGCGCAGTCATTGCCGAAACCATATTCGGCTGGCCAGGCATCGGCCGGCTGGCGGTCGGCTCCATCGTCTCCAGCGATTTTCCGATGGCCCAAGGCTGCATCATGGTGCTCGCCTGCGGCTTCATCGTGGTCAATTTCGTCGTCGATGCACTCTACGGCCTGCTCGATCCCCGCATCCGGAGCAAGGTCCGATGAGCACAGACGTCACCGCCCCCCAAACGGCAAATCTCGCGGGTACTTCGCGACCGCACCTGCTCCGGCGCCTCGCCCGCGATCCTCTGGCCCTCATCGCCCTGATCTTCCTGGTCGTGATTGTCGTTGCGGCCATTCTTGCGCCCGTGCTGTCGCCGTTCGATCCCTACGACACCAATCTCAGGATGCGGCTCCGCCCACCCGGCGGCGAACATCTGCTAGGCACCGACACCCAGGGGCGGGATCTGCTGACCCGCTTGCTCTACGGCGCCCGGACAACGTTGGCACTCGGATTTGCCAGCATCGTCGTCGGTAGCCTGGTCGGCACCAGCATCGGGTTAGCCGCCGCCTTCTACCGCCGGCTCGAGGGTCCGCTGATGCGGCTGGTCGACATCCTTTTGTCGTTTCCGTCGATCCTGTTTGGCCTGGCCCTGGCGGCAATGCTGGGCGTCGGCATGGACAGCCTGGTCATTGCGCTCGGCCTGTCTGCTGCGCCGCCCATCGCCCGTGTCGCTCGCGCCACTGCCGCCTCGGTGATGCAGGCGGAATACATGGATGCCGGCCGCGTCATCGGCCTGTCCGACGGCGCCCTGATCCGGCGCTATCTGTTGCGCAACTGCGCCGCCCCTATCGTCGTCTACTGCTCGTTGCAATTCGGCGAGACGATCCTTCTCGCCGCGTCACTTGGCTTCCTCGGCCTTGGGCTGCAACCGCCGACGGCGGAACTCGGCAGCATCGCCGCTGAAGGGCGCAGTTTCATCTTCCTGGCACCGCATGTCTCGACCGCAGCTAGCCTGCTGATCTTCATGATCGTGCTGTCCTGTAACCTGCTGGGGGATGCGTTTCGCGACCTCACCGACCCGAAGCTGCAGCGATGACCCCCAACGTACCCCTGATCGAGGTCCGCGGCTTGCGGGTCGGCTTCCACACCTCGGGCGGCACGGTGGCGGCCGTCGACGACATCGACTTCACCGTCCGTGCCGGCGAAACCCTGGCGATTGTCGGCGAGTCCGGCTCGGGCAAGAGCGTCATGTCGCTGTCGCTGCTGCGCCTGGTCCCGAGCGCAATCACTGCCGGCGAAATCCTGTTTTGCGGCGAAGACCTGTTGACCAAGCCGGCCCACGCAATGCGCGAAATTCGCGGCGGGCGCATCGGCATGATCTTCCAGGAGCCCAACACCTCGCTCAATCCGGTGCAGACGATCGGCGACCAGATCGTCGAGGCGATCCAGTTGCACGAGGCGGTCGGCAAGGCGGCAGCGCGCGCCCGGGCGGTCGAGGTGCTGGAGTTGACAGGCATCCCCTCGCCCAAAGCTAGAATGAAGAGCTATCCGCACGAGCTCAGCGGCGGCATGCGCCAGCGCGCGATGATCGCCATGGCGCTGGCTTGCCGGCCCGAACTCTTGATCGCCGACGAACCGACGACAGCGCTCGACGTCACCGTGCAAGCCCAGATTCTCGACCTGATGCGCGAGCTCAAGGCGAACAGCGGTGCGGCCATCATCCTGATCACCCATGATCTCGGCGTGGTTGCTGAAATGGCCGACCGCGTCGCTGTCATGTATGCCGGCCGTATTGTCGAGATCGCGCCGGTCGCCGATCTCTTTGACGGGCCGGAGCACCCCTACACGATCGGTCTGCTCAGCTCGATGCCTTCGATCGATGGCGACAGCGAAGCGCTGACACCGATCGAAGGCAGCATGCCCGACCCGCTGGCTTTGCCTGCCGGTTGCCGGTTTCAGCCGCGCTGCCCCTTCGCCATCGCGCGCTGCGCCGTCGAGGCGCCGCCACTGGAAACTGTCAGGCCTGGCCATTTGTCAGCTTGCTGGCGCACGCCCCTGCTGGAAACCTTGACCCGAGGAGGACAACAATGACGCCGCTCAACAACGCGGGCACGCCGCTGTTGCGGGTCGATGGACTGAGCAAGAAGTTCAGCGTCACCGGCGCCTGGCCATGGCAAAAACGGACGCTGAGCGCTGTCAACGACATCAGCTTCGGCATCGATCCCGGCGAGACCCTGTCTCTGGTCGGCGAAAGCGGCTGCGGCAAATCCACCGCCGGGCGCATGCTGGTCGGGCTGACCGCGCCGAGCGCGGGGCGCATCCTGTTCGAAGGCGAGGATCTCTCCGGCCAGTCCGCCAGCCAACAGCGCGCCATGCGGCGGCGCATCCAGCTGATCTTCCAGGATCCTTACGGCTCGCTCAACCCGCGCATGACCGTCGGCGAGCTGATCGCCGAGCCTGCTCTGTTGCACGGGCTGGCCGACCGCCGCAGCGCCCATGACAGGGTTGCCGAGCTGCTCGGCCTTGTCGGTTTGGCCAAGCGGCATGCCGGGCGCTATCCGCATGAATTCTCCGGCGGGCAGCGGCAGCGCATCGGCATCGCTCGCGCGCTGGCTGTCGAACCCAGGCTGATCGTCTGCGACGAGCCTGTCTCCGCGCTCGACGTCTCGGTTCAGGCACAGATCGTCAACCTGCTGCAAAGCCTTCAGGAGCGCCTGGGCCTGAGCTACCTGTTCATCTCTCACGGCCTGTCCGTCGTGCGCCACATCAGCCATCGCGTTGCAGTGATGTATCTCGGCAATATCGTCGAGATCGGGCCGAAGGCGGCGATCTTCGACCAGCCATCGCATCCCTACACGAGAGCGCTTCTCGCCGCTGCACCAGTGCCGCGGCCGGGCGCCCGCCAGGCCAGCGTTGCGCTGGCCGGCGATATGCCAAGTCCGCTCGATCCACCTTCGGGGTGTCGCTTCCATCCGAGGTGTCCGTTTGCGATCGAGCGCTGCCGACGGGAAATCCCTGATCTTTCGCCTGGCGGTGACGGGCGGCTGGTGGCTTGCCACCGCTGGCAGGAAATCCCTGCCTTCCAGGCAAACACGTCCGCCGCGCAACACGCCCCGAAAACAACCCGGCTGCTGGCGCTCTATCGTCAGGCAGTCGCTAATTCCCACTCCCGCGTGAGCAGCACCTGAAGATGTCGACGCAAATCTGGACACGTCTGGACTATGAACGATCGGGCAAGCAGATCGGCAATCTGCATTTCCCACATTCGGTTCATCGCTCCGCCTATGGCACGATCACAATCCCGGTCGGGGTCGTCGCAGGCGGCAAGGGCCCGACGATGCTGCTCACCGCTGGCACCCATGGCGACGAATACGAAGGCCAGATCGCGCTGACCAAGCTGCTGCGGACCATCGATCCTGCCTCGATCAACGGACGGCTGATCGTCCTGCCGATGCTCAATGCGCCTGCGGCACTTGCCGGGTGCCGTGTCTCCCCACTCGACGGCGGCAATCTCAACCGTGCCTACCCGGGCGATCCCCTGGGTGGACCGACAGCGGCGATCGCCGACTATGTCAGCTCCGTGCTGTTGCCTCTTGCCGATTTCTATCAGGATTTCCACGCCGGCGGTTCGTCGCTGAACTATCTTCCATTCGTTTCAACCCGCCGCAGCGGCGATCCCGAACTCGACAACCGCGCTTTGGCGGCTGCGCGTGCGTTCGGCGCTCCGCACCTGCAGGTCTGGGGATATAGTCCCGACCCCCGGCTCTCGACCTCGGAGTCAAACCGCCAGGGCATCATCTCGCTTGGCGGTGAGTTCGGTGGCGGCGGGACGGTATCGCGGCGAGGCCTGGCACTCATCGAAAACGGCATCCAGCGCCTGCTCGCCCATTTCGGCATGGTCGAGCAGACATTTGCCGAACCCGCGCCTCCAGCTATCGAGTTCGAGGTGCTTGGGCGCGACTACTATGTCTATGCGACCGAGGACGGCGTGTTCGAACCCATGACCGATCTCGGAGACCGCATCGCGCCCGGCGCCCTCTGCGGCATGATCCATGCGGTGGACGATCCGGCGCGCTCCGCGACACCTCAGCATTTCGACATTTCCGGCATCGTCGTGTGCCAGCGGCACCCCTCGCTGGTTGTGCGCGGCGATTGCCTGGCCCATCTCGCAACTCCRAGGATCTGACATGGCCGAGCCCATCAACGTCACGCAACTTCTCGATGGCCGCGAAGCACCGCAAGCGCTGCCGGCTGCCATGGCGGAGCACCTTGCGGCAATCCAGTCGGCGCGTGGCCGCATCGTTTTCATTGCGCACCGGGGCGATACCATCGTGGGGCTGCTGATCGGGCGCCGGCGCCGCACGGCAACGATGCTGCGGATCTCCCATTTCTGGGTCGACGCCGCTGACATTGACCCCAGTGCTGTCGGCAGCGAATTGGTATCGGCATTGGAGCAGTTGTCCCTCGACAGCGATATCCTGACCTGGCGCATCGCTGCGGTTTCAGGGGAAGACGATATCCCTACAAGCTTGAGAGGGCTTGCCGGCATCGCCGCCGCAGGGCCAGGCGCGACATATGCCGAGCGTCGACTGCGGAACGATGGGCCAACTGCAAGCTCGAGGACGCCGATCTATACCCAAACAACCGGTTTCACCTGTGGCTCTGCCTCGCTGATGATGGCTTTTGCCGGCCTCGATCCTTCATCCGGCATGGATCGCCTTCTAGAACTGGCGATGTGGCGCGAGGCAACGACCGTGGTGTCGATGGACGGCCCTGGCGGCTGCGATCCGTACGGCCTGGCGCTTGCAGCAGCATCGCGCGCTCATGCGGTGAAGGTGTTCATGAGCACATCGGAGGCGATCCTCATCGATCGCGGCAACACCGAAGCCAAGCGCGACCTGATGAAGTTTGTTCAGGCCGACTTCAAGAGCCGCGTGCTCGACGCGGGTATCAAGGTCGAGCCGCGTGCCTTCACCATCGCCGAACTGCGCGACGCTATAGCTGGCGGTTCGATCGCCGTGGTTTTGATCGATCAAAGGGAGACGCATGGCCGGACGGCCCCGCATTGGGTTGTTGCCCATGCGGTCAGCGAAGAGTATTTCCTCGTCAACGATCCATGGTTCGAAGTCGATGCGCTCGAAAACAGCGCCGATGTCGTCGACCTGCCGATCCGCGATGCCATGTTCGATCGCATGGCTTGGTACGGAGAACCGGCCTATCGCGCAGCTTTGATCATCGAGCCGACGGCAACTTGATGCATCGCGGCCGGATTTGGCGGCCCTGACCGCGCCTGGAGCACAGGCTGTTGATTTGCACTGAGAAGTGACCCGGCATTTGCGCCGAGAATTGACTCGCCTCTTACGTATGTTTCGGGTCSGTGGTGGTGGTCCAGTTCCTGCATTTCTCCCTTGTAGTTTTGGGTTCATGGGCTGAGCTGTTCTTGAAGCGGAAGCTGTCGTTTCCGGTTTCGAGGATGAGGCAGTGATGGGTAAGCCGATCGAGCAAGGCGGTGGTCATCTTGGCGTCGCCGAAGACGCTGGCCCACTCGCTGAAGCCGAGGTTGTTGTTCTGGAATGTAGCTCGAGCAACCCTTCGCAGCTTGTCGAACAGATCGAGTTTCCGGTCTGCCTCTTCGATCTTCCGGCGCTGCGTAGCTAGCCGACCCAACCCAAATTGGGCTGGCTCTCTATCCGAGGCCAGATCTTAGGTAGCCAACGCTCCAAGCACCGCTCTTTCATTTTCGCCCCTGGCCCACGGCCCGGGGTTTTCTTTTGTCTGGATCGCTCCGGCGCTCGGATAGAACAGGAGTCTGAGCCAACTTTGTATGAAGTTCTGGCGAGCCCGCAATGCGCCTCAAGAATATTGCCTAATTAAATCAAATATTTAAATAAAATATTGAGTGAGAAATAGCGACGCGTGAGGCTTGCGCGGACCCCCAAAAATATGTTCCTGAAGGCCAATGTTGTGTTCTTGGGTGCGCGCATCCCGCACTTTTCGCGAAACAATCATCTTTTGGCAGGAAATTCTGACAGCATCGGCATCGGAACGAAATAGGAACATAAGTCTTGAGAAGTCATTTCACATCGCGCTAACTTGCCGACGATGAACATCGCCATCCGTGATTCGCTAGAAGAACTCTGTTACCTGTCCAAGCTGAACGACGGACAGCGTGCCGCGGTCCTGCATGGCGAAGGGGCGGTGTCCCGCCC
>NZ_JBFUIP010000200.1:0-9389 GCF_056401815.1 Aminobacter sp. P4_D5
GCGCAGCGTACCTGCCGCGATGATGTCGTCCAACTTGTCGGCCTGAGCCAGGCTGGTCAGTGCGGTGGCGGCCAGGAGGCCGAAGGCGAGGACCGAAGTCTTCATAATTACACTCTCTCCCTGAGTAGGTTCGTCAGATGACGCCGGCGCACTATTTCGCGTCAGAGAGCGTAAATCAATTCAAAAATACAAGGCGTATACAAAAAGTATATGAATGCGGCATTTCGGCGCGGCAGCGGGCAGGCCTTCCCACCGGAAAGCCCGCCCGCGTCTGCGAGCGCGCTGGATCAGCCCTGGAAGTCCTCGGGCAGCAGGCCTTCCGGCATGTTCTGGTAGGAAACCGGGCGCAGGAAGCGGCGGATCGACATGGTGCCGACGCTGGTGGCACCGAAGTTGGTCGAGGCCGGATACGGCCCGCCATGCACCATGGAATCAACCACTTCGACCCCGGTCGGGAAGCCGTTGACCAGAACCCGTCCAGCCTTGCGCTCAAGCACTGGGAGCAAGCGGCGGGCGGCTTCGAGGTCACCAGCATCCATGTGGATGGTCGCGGTCAGCTGGCCGTCAAAGCGGCGCACTATCTGCTCCATCTCGTCGAGCGAGTCGACCCGGACCACCAGCCCGAGCGGCCCGAAGACCTCCTCGCCCAGAAGATGGTCGGCGACGAACTGCGCGCCCGTGGTCTCGAACAGGTTGGGCGTAGCGCTGCGGCCCGACGATTCGGTCATAAGCAGCGGCTTGACAGTGTTGCGCGTGGCAAAGCGCGCCGTGCCTTCATGATAGGCCTTGGCAATGCCGTCGGTCAGCATGGTCTGCGGGCCGACCTTGGCGAGCGCTTCGGTCGCAGCACTTATGAAACGGTCGGCGTCAGAACCATCGATCACCACAGCAATGCCGGGGTTTGTGCAGAACTGGCCGGCGCCCATGGCGAGCGAACCTGCCCAACCCTGGCCCAGCGCCTCGGCCCGCGCCTTCAGCGCCTCGGACATCATCATCATCGGATTGACTGAGCCGAGTTCGCCGAAGAACGGGATCGGCTCTGGCCGCCCTGCACACAGATCAAACAGCGCGCGTCCGCCGGCGAGCGAACCGGTGAAGCCCACCGCCTTGATCAGCGGGTGCTGGACCAGAGCGTGACCGACCTCGCGGCTGCCGCCCTGGATCAACGCAAAAACCCCTGGGTGAACACCGGTCTTGCGGATAGCGGCTTCAATGGCCTGTGCGATGATTTCGCCCGTGCCGGGGTGCGCTGAGTGGCCCTTCACCACGACAGGGCAGCCGGCAGCAAGTGCTGCCGCCGTGTCGCCGCCAGCGGTCGAGAAAGCGAGCGGGAAGTTCGAGGCACCAAACACAGCCACCGGTCCCACTGGCCGCTGAATAAGCCGGATCTCCGGGCGCGGTGCGGACTGGCGATCGGGCAGAGCCGCGTCCAGGCGACGGTCGAGATAATCGCCCTTTTCGATATGTTCGGCGAACAGCCTGAGCTGACCGGTCGTGCGGCCGCGTTCGCCCTGAAGGCGCGCTTCCGGCAGGCCGGTTTCCTGACTACCGATCTCGGTGATAGCATCGGCGCGGGCCTCGATCTCCTCGGCGATAGCGCGTAGGAAGGCAGCACGCTCCAGGCGCGACGAATTGGCATAGCTCCAGAAGGCGTCCTCGGCTGCTTCGCAGGCGCGGTTGACCAGATCCACGGTACCGGCGGCGAACTGATGCACCGGGCCATGCGCCGGAGCGTTGGCGAACGTGCCGGCACCATCGAGCCATTCGCCCGCGACGAGGTGTTTTCCTTTAGGGGTGAAGGCCATATGAGGTTCCTTTCTCGATACCCGGTGCGCGGCTCGCCGACGAACTACCTGCGGTCGATTTGCGCTTGTCGAATATTTGTATACTCTATGTATGCAAAATTTCAACCACGTTGCCCGTCCTCGGGCTGGATCAGCATGAGAGAAACGAAATGAGTGAGACCACTGTCCTGTCCGTCAACGCGCTGCATGAGCGCGTTGAGGCGATCTTCCGCAAGGCAGGGCTGAACGCCGTCCAGTCGGGCGCTCTCGCCCGCGTGATCGTCGCTGGCGAGAGAGACGCCTGCAAGTCGCACGGCATTTACCGTATCGAAGGCACCCTGCGTACGGTGAAAGCTGGCAAGGTCATGCCGGACGCCGTGCCGGAACTGTTGCTGCAGGAAGGTTCAGCCATCGTCAGGGTCAACGCCAAAAGCGGCTTCGCCAACCCGGCCTTCGAGCTTGGCCTACCGGCGCTCACTGAGCGCGCCCGTTCCTTTGGCCTCGCGGCCCTCGTCATCAACGATTGCACCCATTTCTCCGCTCTCTGGCCCGAGGTCGAGGCCATCACCGAACGAGGTCTTGCCGGTCTTGTCATGTGCCCCAGCTACGCATCGGTGGCACCCGCCGGTGGCAACAAGCCGTTGCTCGGAACCAACCCCTTTGCCTTCGGCTGGCCGCGCGAGGATAAGCCACCCTACGTCTTTGACTTTGCCACTTYGGTCGCCGCGCGCGGCGAGATCGAGTTGCACCGCCGTGCCGGAAAGCCGTTGCCCGAAGGCTGGGCCATTGATGCTGAGGGCAACCCGACGACCGATCCGTCGGCAGCACTCGCCGGCGCCATGCTGCCCTTCGGCGGGCACAAGGGCTCGGCCATCGGCACGATGATCGAGCTGCTCGCCGGCATCATGATCGGCGACCTGACCAGCCCGGAAGTGCTGGAATATCTCGGCACAACCACGCTCGCCCCGCCGCATGGCGAACTCATCCTGGCCTTTTCGCCGCAAGCTTTCTCCGCCGGCCGTCCCGGCAATCCCTTTGCCCGGGCGGAGACACTGTTCGAGGCGATCGCCGGCCAGGGTGCCCGCCTGCCCTCGCAGCGCCGCTATGTCGCGCGCGCCAAATCCAAGGCCGACGGCATCGTGCTCACCGCCGCCGAGATCGAGCACCTCGACCGCCTGCTCGCACAAGGGCTCGACGCCGTTTCATAGGAAACGGCCACTCAAGGGCGAGATGCGCCGTCAAGCCTCAGCCCAAATAGAAAGGCCCTCCCGATCGCTCGGGAGGGCCTTTTCGTTTCCAGGGGTATGGATCAGCCCTTGTACTTCTCGACCGCGCCGGGGAGCTTGCTCCACTCGCCATACCAGCTGTTGAACAGCTTGAACTGCGCCTCGCAGTAGCCGCGCTGGCTGTCGGTCAGTGCATCGGTCTCGTTGAAGTGGAGCGTGTACTCCTTGTCGCCCTTCATCACCATCATGTGCTTGAAATAGAGGACGAGATCGGCGCCTTCGTCGAAGGACGACAGCACGGCCAGCGCCTGCTCCAACTCTAGCGCGCGCTGGCGGGCATCAACGTCACCGGCGGCAGCTGCCTGCGACAGGTTGCAGAGGTGGATCACTTCCTTCGGTAGCACGTTGCCGATGCCCGTGATGGCACCAGTCGCGCCGCAGTTGACGAAGCCATGGAAGACGGCGGTGTCAACGCCAATCATCAGGGAAACGCCGTCATCGCGGCTGGTGATGTGCTCGGCGGCATAGCGCATGTCGGCATTGCCGCCGAATTCCTTGAAGCCGACGAGGTTCTTGTGCTCGGCACGCAACGCGAAGAACAGGTCGGCGCGGGTGGCGAAGCCATAGTAAGGGCTGTTGTAGATGACTGCGGGCAGATCAGCAGCCGCCGACAGAATTGCGCTGAAATGCGCCTTCTGGGCGGTGAGCGAAGAACCACGCGACAGCACGCGGGGGATGACCATGAGGCCCTGTGCGCCTACCTTCTGGGCGTGCGCCGAGTGGGCCACCGCCGAGGCGCTGTTGATGCCGCCGGTGCCGACGATGACAGGAATGCCCGCCTTCACCAGGCGTTCCACGCCCTCCATGCGCTGGGCGTCCGTCAGTAGTGGCCAGTCACCCATGGAGCCGCAATAGACGACCGCCGACATGCCCTGCCCGATCAGCTCCTTGCCCTTGCGGACGAGCGCGTCGAAGTCAGGGGTGCGATCCGCCTTGCAGGGGGTCATCAGGGCGGGAATTACTCCGGTGAAAATCTTCGCCTTCATCTCAAACTCCTCTGGGCCAGTGAAATCGGCACGACCGCCACGCCAAAACGACGCCGTATCCGTGCCCTCGCCGTCGATTATACGCTTTGCATTTTATTTGTCGACAAGAATTCGAGGGCAACTTACAACGCCACTTCAAGCCTCTCATTGCGGGTGAAAAGCTTCTGGATCTGGTCCACGATCTGCTCGGCATGCGCCTTGGCCAGCCGGTCGGCGGCCTCGACGTCACGCGCGGCGATGACTGCGATCATGTCTTCATGCTCGTCGACGAAGCGCTGCGGCAGCCGGTCGTCGTAGGACTGGTAATAGAGCCTGAGGATACGCCGCCCCTCGTCGAGCAGCCGATTGAACAGGCTGGAGAAATAGGGATTGCGCCCGGCTTCCGAGATCGCCTGGTGCAGAGCCGCGTTGGTGGCGATCATGGCGAGTGCGTCCTGCGCCTGCACGGCGGCGGCAAACTCGGCCTGGTGGGCGCGAATGATCTTGAGATCGTCGGCGCGGTGATGTTGGGCCGCCAGCCGCGTCGTCACGCGGTACATCAACACCAGCGCGTCGAAATAGGTGTGCATATTGAGAAAGTCGATGTTCGACACCATTGTCGAGCGGTTGGGCAGCGTAGCGATCAGCCCCTCGCCCGACAGCCGTACCAGCGCCTCACGGATCGGCGTGCGCGACATCTTGAAACGCTCGGCCAGCTGCACCTCGTCGATCGGGCTGCCGGGCGGCAGGACCAGATCAAGGATCTCGTCGCGCAGGAGGTCGTAGACGACCTTTACGCCTGAGCCTCGCTTGCGTTCGGGAATGGAATTGATTTCGGTCTTGGTCATCTGGAATCCTTTTGTCGACAAGAGAAATACTTCTCCCTGCCTCGTGGATCAACAGTGATATGGCTTGGATGTTGGCCTCGGGCGTAACCGCGTGTGCACGAAAGCATCCACTGCTGAGGAAGTTCAGCGGTACCAATTGAGTTTGTGCAGACGCGAGTTGCTTGGCTCTTCATACCAAAGAAGCGGTCCAGCACCCGTGGATGCCGGACCTCTTCCTCTAGTCTAGACTACCGAGCAAGCCCCAACTCGAGTCCGATTGACCACCCCATTCCCTAGGAAGCCAACAAAAATAGAACAAGAAAACAATTCAGATATTTTCATAAATCAATTGAAATGGATTCATATTCCTGTACATTTTGATTGCTAGCTGATGCTTCGTACCCCGCCACCACCCCCCGCGGGGCATTGTCTAGCACCCTTTGGGGGGCGCCTGGATCGCCCCAGGCTTGCCCCCTTTCAGTTTTTTGAGCATCTCACCACCTTCATACCAACGAGCGCTAGTTCTATTGCTGCCCTGGGGAATATCGCCACAGGGTCCACGACGGTGGCTCTCACGAAAGCTTCACCCGAGTGATGCCATCATGGCCGATCCGAACGCGAACTGCGAGCGGCTCTACACCTCGTTGATCCAGATCAACTCCATACCCGATGGCTGCGATTACCTTCTTCAATCATCGCGAGACGGAGAAGGCGCGCATTATGGCCGAGACAACAGCCCCCAGCCTGGATGAGACATTGATCGCACGCACACAGCTGGGCGCGGACGACGTCAATCCGACCGCTCCAAATCAAGACCAGCCCCTGGCAGCAGAAACAGCGATCAGCCTTGCCGACGCGGCTCCAGCACCATCGTTGAACGAACATCACATCGACATTCCTTCACTTCGGAGGAACCCCGAAGCCATACGTCACACCTTTGAAACAGGCGAGTATCCGTATCGCGCCGGACTGAGCAACAAGCTCTATCTGGAGCAGATGGGTCGCCTTCAGGTCGAACTCCTCAAGGCCCAAAGTTGGGCCAAGGAGACCGGCCAGAAGATTGTGGTCCTGTTTGAAGGACGCGATGCTGCTGGGAAAGGCGGCACGATCAAGCGATACATGGAACACCTCAATCCGCGCGCTGCCAAGGTCGTGGCGCTTGAAAAACCAACCGAGCGCGAAAGGACGCAATGGTTTTTTCAGCGCTACCTTCAGCATCTTCCAGCAGCAGGCGAGATCGTGTTTTTCGACCGCTCCTGGTACAACCGCGCTGGCGTCGAGCGGGTGATGGGGTTTTGTTCGCCCAATGAATATCTCGAATTCATGCGCGAATGCCCTGAACTCGAAAGGATGATCGTTCGCTCCGGCGTACGGCTGTTCAAATACTGGTTTTCGGTAACCAAAAATGAACAGGCGCGCCGCTTCACCGAGCGCGAGACGGATCCGTTGAAGCAGTGGAAACTGTCACCGATCGATAAGGCATCCCTTAGCAAGTGGGACGAATACACTGAAGCGAAGGAGGCCATGTTCTTTTTCACCGACACGGCTGACGCGCCTTGGACCATCATCAAATCCGATGACAAGAAGCGGGCGCGATTGAACTGTATGCGGCATTTCCTGAACGCGTTGCCCTATCACGGCGATGGCCCACGCAGCGTGGAAGCCCACGATCCGCTCATCGTCGGCGCCAGCGCCCACGTCATCGGACGCGACGGGACGATCCTCGGCAAGACGCTTCACCCGGAAAATCGCCGCACCTCCCGCTGAGTTTCGGCCGGCGGTCCATTTGTAATTGGGTCACTGGCGCGGCATGCCCTTCGGGCGCATATTCCGTTTTTGGGCGGCGATGCGGAACGGGGCGTTCGGGGCGCCGTAGCCTTTGTAGCCGCCGCGACGTTCGACGATCTCGAAGATGAAACCTTCGCCCCAGGTCGGCGCGTAAAGCTGGAAATATTCGCCACCCTCATCGCGGTCGTAGAGCATGTTGTGCTCGCGCAACCTGTCGGCCAGTTCCGGCTCAAGGCCGAAACGCGCTTCCACATCGTCATAATAGTTGGGTGAAATCTGCAGGGGTTCGAAGCCGCGCGCCCTCAGGGCGGCAGCAGTTTTGAAGAGGTCGTCGCAGGCAAAGGCGAGATGCTGCACGTTCGAGCCGAAACTTTCGGCGATGAAGTGGCCGGCAAGGGTACGCCGGTTCTCCGCACCGTTGAGCGTCAGTCGCAGCGCGCCGTCGTCACTTTCGATTGCCTGGCTGCGAACGATGCCAGAGGGGTCGATGACGTCGACCAGCGGCGCTTTGCGCGTCTGGAAGATTGAGGTGTAGAACAAAAGCCAAGTCAGCATCTCGCCGTGATCCATCGTCTGCCCGACATGATCGATGCGGGTCAGCCCGGTCGACGTGACTGGCGTGTCGCCGTCCAGTGAACGGAATTCGACCTCCCAGACGTGCGATAGCTGCGACTTGTCGTCGATGAAGTAGAGCACGCTGCCGCCGACGCCGCGGATAGCCGGTATATGAAGCTCGCCTGAACCGACAGGCTGTTCGAACGGATCGGCGCCAAGCTTGCGTGCGCGGTCCACAGTCGCCTGAGCATCTTCCACCTTGAGCCCGATGGCGCAGACGGAGGTGCCATGCACCAGGAAAGACGAATGGGCGAAGCCTTCGCGCTCGGTGTTGACCACGACATTGATATCGCCTTGCCGGTAGAGCGCGACGTCCTTGGAGACGTGGCGGCTGATCTTGCTGAAGCCGAGGCAATTCAAAAAGCGGTCGAGTTCGGCAGCACCGGCCTGATCGGCAGCGAATTCGACAAACTCGACGCCATGTGTGGCGATGCGGTCCGGCATATCGGGCATCGAGACTTTCAATGCGGGTTCCGCGCGACGCACCTGGTCCATCAGATTGACCAGGGAGCGGCGCCCATCAACGGCAATGGACTTGGCCGCCCCGCCCCGGAACGCGTCGTTGAATATCTCGAGCGAGAGGTAGCCGTCGTAGCCGGTCGCTGAAACCGCCTGCATGAATTCGCGCACCGGCAGGTCGCCTTCGCCAGGCATGTTGCGGAAGTGGCGGCTCCAATAGAGCAGGTCCATGTCGATCGCGGGTGCGTCGGCGAGCTGGACGATGAAGATCTTGTCCTTGGGTATCGAGCGTATCGAGGAGACATCGATGCGGCGCGCCAGGGTGTGGAAAGAATCCAGGATCAGGCCAATGTTGGGATGGTCGGCGCGGCGCACGATCTCCCAGGCGTCGCGGTGGTCGTTGACGTGCTTGCCCCAGGCGAGCGCTTCATAGCCGACATGCAGGCCGCGTTTGGCTGCGCGCTCGCCAAGTTCGCGAAAGTCGGCCGCCGCGCGATCGATGCCGCCGAGCGACACCGGCGACACGCTCGAGCAGACCAGCATCAGGTCGGTGCCAAGCTCGTGCATGACATCGAACTTGCGTTCTGCGCGATCGAAGGCGCGGCCGCGCTGCGGTTCGGGCAGACCTTCGAAGTCGCGAAACGGCTGGAACAAGGTGATGGCAAGACCAGCGTCTCGCGCCATCTTGCCGGCGTCGGCTGGCGAACCATCAAAGGCGAGGAAATCGTTTTCGAAAATCTCGATCCCGTCGAAGCCAGCTGCGGCAATGGCCGCCAGCTTCTCGGCAAAATCGCCACTGATAGAGACCGTTGCGATCGAAGTTTTCACCTGATCCTCCCACATGGGCGCAATGTACGAACTAGTTCGTTTACAATATGCGTATGCGTAAGAGGTATCAAGCTGTGTCTACTTGCGAGCTCAGGCCGCTTCGCACATCACGAAGCGAACCACCATATCGACCGAATTGCGCCTGAGCCGCGCCAATTGATCTTCCGTGCCAAAGTCGCGGCCAAAGATCTTGGAGAAGGTCRCCCGGTTGGAGACATTGAAGAAGCACAGCGCGCTGACCTGCCAATGCAGTTCGACCGGGTCGATGCCCTCTCGAAACACACCGTCCGAGACGCCACGTGCATAGATGCGTGCAATATGGTCGATGGCCGTCACATTCAATTCGCGAATGGCTTCTGAGCGTTCCAGAAACTGGCCGTGGTGGATGTTTTCGATCATCACCATGCGAATGAATTCTTCATGCTGGTGGTGATGGTCGAAGGTGAATTCGACGAGTCGCGACAGCGCTTCAACAGGGGAAAGGCCTTCGATATCGAGCTTGGCTTCGCCTTCGCGAACCAGCCGATAGGCGTTTTCCAGCGCGCTGAGATACAGGCCTTCCTTGTCGCCGAAATAGTAGTAGATCATGCGCTTGCTGGAGCGGGTGCGCGCTGCGATCTCGTCGATGCGGGCGCCCGACAGCCCATTCAGCGCAAATTCTTCCGAGGCGATTTCCAAGATGTTCTGCCGGGTGCCTTCGGGGTCCTGTGTGCGTGTCGCAGCACCCTTTGCCTTGCGCGGGCTCTTGGGCTTGTCCGCCTTCATTTCACTGTCCATCACGCCCCTCGGTTCTGGTCGTTGACTAAACTAACCAGTTCGTACATTGTGCATCAAATC
>NZ_JBFUIP010000201.1:0-9254 GCF_056401815.1 Aminobacter sp. P4_D5
CTGATATAAGCCTTGCAGCGATCCAAGCCGGCAAACATGTTCTAGTCGAAAAGCCGGCGGCGCGCACATCGGCCGAACTTCTGCCAGTGATCGCTGCAGCGGAAAAATATCAGGTAAAGGTGCATGTAGGTTTCAGCCACCGCTACCACAGAGCTTTGCGGAAGGCCAAAGAGATTGTGAACTCTGGCGAGCTTGGAGAACTAATGTTCATCCGAGCGCGCTATGGTCATGGTGGGCGACCAGGCTACGACCGTGAATGGCGGGCAATTCCAGAGTTGTCTGGTGGCGGCGAACTGATTGATCAAGGGCCGCACCTGATTGACCTTGCGAGATGGTTCTTGGGTAATTTTACAAGCACAGCAGGTTTCGCGCACACCTACTATTGGGATATGCCGGTCGATGACAATGGCTTCATGTTGTTGAAAACGCACGATCAAAAGGCCGCCTTTCTCCATGTTTCCTGCACCGAATGGAAAAACATGTTCTCCATGGAGATCTACGGCAAGGACGGCAAGCTTGATATTTCTGGTCTGGGTGGCAGCTACGGTGTAGAGCGGCTCACACACTACAAGATGCTGCCCCAGATGGGACCACCCGAGACGTCGGCTTGGGAGTACCCCATGGCGGACAATTCTTGGGAGATTGAGCTAGCGGAGTTTTTCGAAGACATAGCACTGGACCGGGATCCCGAAGCTGGGCTCGTGGACGCTTTCGAAGCCCTCCAAATTATCGAAAAGATCTATCAGGAGTCCGGCTATGATCATAGCGCGTAGTCCCTTGCGCATCACTCTCGGTGGCGGTGGAACCGATTTGCCGTCCTATTACAGGGACCACGAAGGCTTTCTGGTATCGGCCGCAATTGACAAGTATGTCTATGTCACTGTGATGCGGCCGTTCACGGAAGGTATTTACCTTAAGTATTCCCACCTCGAACATGTTGATCAGATTAATGATGTAAGACATCCGATCATACGCGAATCGTTGCAGATGGTCGGGTTCAATACGCCGCAAGTCGAAGTTACCACTTTGGCCGACATCCCAGCCGGCACAGGGCTAGGTTCGTCGGGTAGCTTTACGACCGCGCTGCTGAAGGCTCTGTACACGCACAGGAAGCGGCACCTTCACCAAGAAGAACTAGCTGAACTGGCCTGTCATATAGAAATTGACCGGCTCGGAGAGCCAATCGGCAAACAAGACCAATACATTGCGGCCGTGGGTGGCGTGACTTGCTTCACGTTTCATAGGGACGACAAGGTGACGGCAAAGCCGCTTGGTCTTGCCATGGACACAATGTTCGACCTCGAGGACAACCTTCTCCTGTTCTTCACCGGCTTCTCGCGTAGTGCCAGTGGGATACTCAAGGACCAACAGGTGAAGTCGCAGAGCCAAGACGCCGACATGCTTAACAACCTCCACTATGTGAAGGAACTCGGCTACCGCAGCCGTGACGCGCTTGAAACCGGCGACACGAAACTTTTTGGCGAGCTCATGCACGAACACTGGGAGCACAAGAAGCGCCGCTCGGGTGGCATGAGCAATCCCAAGATCGACGAATGGTATGAGCTCGGCATGAAGAACGGCGCGGTCGGAGGCAAACTCGTAGGCGCAGGCGGCGGAGGCTTWTTGATGTTCGTGGCCAGCGATCGAAACAGGCTCCGTCATGCAATGGCCGCCGCAGGGCTGGAAGAGGTCCGCTTCCGCTTTGACTTCGAGGGTACAAAAGTGGTCTTAAGCTCCTGATGCTTACTGTAGCTATTCTTGCCGGAGGACTTGCAACCCGGCTTCGCCCCATCACGGAGACCATTCCGAAAGCGCTAGTCGAGGTTGCCGGAAGACCCTTCATTTATCACCAGCTGGATTACCTGCGCGATCAAGGTATTCGTCGTGTCGTCCTTTGCATCGGCTATCTAGGCGAGATGGTCGAAGAAGCTGTCGGCGACGGATCGGCATTCGGGATGGAAGTACTCTACTCTGCGGATGGGCCGAAACTGCTCGGCACCGGCGGAGCAATCCGGCAGGCGCTCCCTGCCCTGGGCGAGACTTTCTTCGTGCTGTACGGTGATTCCTTCCTCCCTATCGACTTTTCGATGGTCGAGGCATCTTTCGAAAAGAGCGGCAAGACCGGTCTTATGACCGTACTGGCAAATGGCGACCGGTGGGACAAGAGCAACGTTCAGTATTCGAACGGACGGCTGATCGAATATAATAAACGAGAACCCAGTCCGGAGATGAAATATATCGACTACGGCCTCGCTATCCTGAACGAGCGAGCCATTGCCGAGTGGAATGATGAAGTTTTCGACCTCGCGGATCTCTATCACGACCTGTCAGTTCGGGGACAATTGGCAGGCTGCGAGGTCCACGAACGGTTCTATGAGATAGGTTCTCACAGCGGCCTCAAGGAAACAGAAGCCTATTTTATGGAGGGACGGAGAAAATGACGTACGCGGAACAGCATTTGAGGGAAGCCTCGGAAATCATCGAAAAGCTTGATGTCGTGGCAATCGAAGGCATGGCGGATCTTTTAGCCCAAGCGAAATCCGATGGGGGCCGGCTCTTTTTCCTCGGCGTCGGTGGGAGTGCCGGCAATGCGTCTCATGCCGTAAACGACTTCCGAAAGATCGTCGGCATCGAAAGCTATGCACCAACCGACAACGTATCGGAGCTGACCGCTAGAACCAATGACGAAGGCTGGGGGACTATCTTTGCCGAGTGGCTGAAAGTCAGCAAGCTCAACGCCAAAGACGTGCTGTTCATCTTGTCTGTTGGAGGGGGCAATCTCGAAAAGAACATCAGCCCAAATCTAGTTGAGGCTCTCAAATTGGCGAAAAGCGTCGGCGCCAAGATTACCGGTGTGGTTGGTCGTGATGGCGGTTACACGGCATCGGTTGCTGATGTATGCGTGATCGTTCCCACTGTGAACGCCGAAAACATTACTCCGCATTCGGAAGCATTTCAGGCAGTGGTCTGGCACTTGTTGGTGTCGCATCCGAAACTCAAGGCAAACCAGACCAAATGGGAATCTGCAGTCCGCTGATGAAAGCAGTATTCCTCGACAGGGACGGTGTACTGAACCGCGCCATTGTGCGAGACGGAAAGCCGTACCCCCCCACCAGCGTCGAAGAGATGGAAATTTTGGACGGCGTTGTGGAAGCCTTGAGGAAGCTTAAATCTGGAGGATATCTCTTGATTGTCGTAACCAACCAACCCGATGTTGCACGGGGTACGGCCAAGAAAGAGACTGTGGAAGCAATCAACGCGTCTCTTGGAGCCGTGCTGCCAATAGACGAGTTCCGTACGTGCTTTCATGATACTTCTGACGGCTGCGACTGCCGCAAGCCACTGCCAGGTTCCCTTCTGGCCGCTGCGGCGCTCCATGACATAGACCTCAACAGCAGCTTCATGGTCGGTGACCGCTGGCGAGACATAGAAGCGGGACAAGCCGCAGGCTGCCGGACCGTATTTATCGACTATGGCTACAACGAAAAACAACCTCAATCGGTGGACTATCGCGTGTCTTCACTGGGTGAAGCAGCAGATATCATCCTGGAGCAATACATATGAAAAAAGTTGAAAACCTGAAGGTCAAGATTTTTGCGGACGGCGCAGACAAAGCGGGCATGCTGGAGATGTACTCCAAGCCCTACATCAAGGGTCTGACAACGAACCCGACGCTGRTGAAAAAGGCAGGGATCACTGACTACCGCACCTTCTGCAAGGACATCTTGACCTCGATTTCCGACAAGCCGCTTTCGTTCGAGGTATTCTCCGATGACTTTGACGAGATGGAAAAGCAGGCGCTAGAGATCGCTAGCTGGGGCGAAAATGTCTATGTGAAGATACCCGTCACCAACACCAAGCAAGAAACCTGCTACGCGCTGGTTGAAAAGCTGGCCGCCCGCAAGGTCAAGATGAACGTCACAGCCATCATGACGCTGACGCAAGTCCGCGATGTCGTTGCTGCGCTTGACCCCAGCGTGCCTAGCTACGTGTCGGTATTTGCAGGGCGTGTAGCAGATACAGGCAGAGACCCAATTCCAATGATGGCCGCCTCAGTCGAAATGCTGAAAGTGGCCCCGGCAGCCGAGCTGATTTGGGCCAGCCCACGCGAATTGCTGAACATTTTCCAAGCGGACGAGATCGGCTGCCACGTCATCACTGTCACGAACGACATCCTGAAAAAACTGTCGTTGGTGGGATATGATCTCGACGAATATTCTCTCGATACCGTGAAGATGTTCTACAAAGACGCGACAGACGCAGGGTATAAATTGTAGATTCGTTATTTACTTGACAGTCTGCTAGTGTATTCTGGCCGCTTAGGGATAAAGGGTGCCGCAGTATTTGCGGCACATTGGGTGCGCCGATACGAGTTGGACACTCATGCTAACCTCGCCGTTCCCCTCAAGCTGCAATTCCATCGGTTCGAGAAGCTGGGCCTTGCGCTCTGAGCGGCTACAATGGATGTCGCGCTTGAGCTTCTCGATCTCCCGATCTCCGGCCGGAGCCGCGCGATCAGCGCCTCCGAATGGGAGTTCACCGTCCGGGGCCTGGGTGGCGAGCGCTTCCACGTCACGACGAGCCGCACGCTCGGCGAGGATCATCGCGTGCACGCTGGCAAGGTCGCCGGGAAGCGGGTCGGCGGCATCGGCGATGGCGGGATGGAATCATATTCGTTCCCACCAAACCAGTAGTTTTGCTCACCCGCCGAGCTTGGCCGCCAGTTTTTTTGTGGCATTCGCCAGTCGATGCGATATGACGCGACCGCCTTCGGGGCCGCCAGATGCGCGAGGGCCAGCTCAACAAGGCCAATAAATCAAAGGTCGTCTGGACATCTGTTCGAACCAGCCGAATGCCGAACTTCTTCAAAGCCGTTGAATATGAGGCCAATTAACCGCGAGTCGCTTTAGGCATATTGGAGTTCCCCGGATGATGCTGTAAGAGCCGGTCAAGAGAAGGTCTTTCTATATGAATTTATATGGGCTGGTGGTCGAAGCCGCACTGGGAACAACGCGGTCGTCTCTGATCGCCATTGTTCTCTTGACTATGGGGGCGCCAATCTCCCTCATACTCGCCTCGCAATTTAACGTGAGGGTGAGCGCCGCCCTTGCTTTGCTGTGCGGACTGCTCGGAACGACCGTCGTATCTTGGTACGCCTTTAGGTTCGGTCTCAGCGTCAAGATAGCCTACGTAATCCTACTCGCCCTTGGCGTTGCGGTGTCAACCTTCGTCGCCGCAAAGGCACTACGTCGAAATTCAGCCAAAGCCCTAATGCAGACTTATGCGCCTTCGCTATTCATGGCGGGAGCTGCCTTTGTCATCCCAGTATTTGTCTACAGCCTGTTGAGTTATGCTAGGATYGAGACGGGCGCTTTGCCACTTCTAACTGCGGGCAACAATGACATATTCGCCTACTTAAAGCTTGGCGATGTTCTCCGCAATCTGCCAGATGTGACGACTGCGGTGGGCTCTTGGGATGTGAAGGGAGTGATTTCGATTGACGCCTTTGGCGCTTTCAATCTCGTGTCTCTCTCATCGTTCACCCTGAACACAAGTGTAGAACAGATAGCAATCCCTCTCCTAGGGATGGCTGTTGGGGTGTTTGGCCTCAGCATTGCAACGATATGCAAGAGAATTTTCAATCTTCCTCTTTGGATTTCGATTGCCATCTCAGTTGTATTCACCACAACACCGGTTATCRCCTACGTTGTTCTTAACTATTTCCTCGCCCAGGTACTATTCACAGGGGTTCTTTTGGTAACGTTGCTTCACGTAGCAGAGATGGCAAGTGAGCGAGAGAGCTTGATGAATGCCGGCTTGGCAGCTGCTGCCTTATCGGCATTAGTCATGTTCACTTATCATCCGTGGTTCGTACAATACATGATGCTATCGTCGGCTGCCATTGGTGGCGCTCTAGTCCTGCGCAATTCGTCGTACACCGTAAAAGCATTCGCCGTCGCGACTGCTTACGCGCTCTGTGTTTTCGTGGCATCGAATCTGTTTTCAGTGATGATGAGCGTTGATCGCTACATTATGAGCACGAAATATTTGATCGCCGCCGCTTCTACTGTGGACGCAGGGTGGCCTCTGCCCTTCATCAATCTTGCGCTATTTTTGGGATTGCCAGTTAACTGGTCGCAAATCCCGGCCAACGGCCAAGTCGAAATCAACTACATACTCCCTGGTATTTTGATACTCGCTACCTGCATGGCATTTTACTGGAGATCAGACAAAGAGGAAGGACGAAACGGGCGTCGTTTTCTAGCGATAAGCTTTATTGCTGCGGTCGTTCTTTATCTCGCTATTTGGGAGCTATATGGCGAATCATATCGGCAATGGAAATTCGCGGCAACGCTCACCATGCCCCTCGGGTTCATCGTTACAGCCTGCGGTCTCTTCGCCTTTCTTCGCTCACAGTTACGGTTTCGACAAAATGGTTAGAGTAGCCGTCGTTCTCATCGTATTTGCACTCGTGCTCGTCAGCAACGTCTACGAATACATCTATCAATGGAGCGCGACGGCCGTTTCGTTCGACCCTGGCCTTTCAAAGATCGCCATCGCTGACACGGATGACAGCGTAAACGCGGTCTATATCGATGTGTCCAGTTACAGTCAGAGAATGGCAGCCGCTATCTTCGTCAAACACAAACCAATATTCTTTGGCGGTCCAACCAACTATGGCCCCGAAACAACGCCCAGAGCACTTCCGGAAGGGAATATAGCAGTGCTTCGTGAAGCCTGCAGATCGCACCATGCCGCTCGTTCCTACGAGGTAGTCAACCTTCCCGCATCGCAGATCAAGACACGAAAAATTCCATTGCCCTTGACTGTGTCGTATGCTGGCGAGGACAATAAATGCCTGCAGATCAGTGGTTTCTCCAGCGTTGAAGCTTGGGGGCGATGGACAGATGGAAACTCGGCATCGATCGGGGCGCTATGCGAGTGCGACCTTTCCAAACAGAAAATCAAAATGGTCCTTAAGGCCGGCACGTACTTGATACCGGGGAAACTCGACCGGCAACGCGCAATCTTCCGCATAAATGGGTCTGCGCCTCAAGAACGGGTATTGAATTCAATGGACATAAACGACATCGAATTGGACGTGCCGCCGGCGGATGAAAACCCAAGTCTTCTCGACATCAAAATCGAACTTCCCGACGCCGCTTCTCCCACGATAGCCGGTGCGGCGGATCCACGCGTTCTGGGTCTGTCAATTGCCAGCATTACCCTACTTGAAGGAAATTAACTTAGAGCCTAGTTGCCCCAAGCCTCACCTTCAGGCCTCTGGCCAACCGCCATAGTGGTCGATGATATCGAGCTCGGCAAAGGGGTAGTTGCAGCAACTACAGAGTGGCGCGGTGTCGACAATCGCTGCATTGTCCCACTCAGCAGCTTCGCAGAGCCGAGCCCGACGGAAGGCGATAAGGATCCCGATTGCAGACAGCATCGAAACTTCTGGTTCGAACTTGATAAGAGTCGGCCACTTGCCCCTCCTTTGCTGGGCTATGGACGCCCTGGCGTGCAGCGCGGACGATCCGTGACGGCATTCAGGATTTTGAGGTCTATGCACTCCTGACCACCGCCCCGAACGATGTCGCTCGATCGATCCATGAAAAACCCATACCCGTCGTCTTGACCAACGCCGAAGAGATCGAGATGTGGCAGAAAGCGCCCTGGCCAGAGGCCAAAGCGCTGCAACGCCCCCTACCAGACGATTGTAAGCGGTGTCCCGTTCACACCTTGGCTGAATAATTCCAAATGCGTAGAGTATCGACTACCTTATACCATCGCCGAACTTGCCAAGTTGTAGATCTGTGCGATGAGATTACCTAGTGACTAGAATCCCCCTCGCCTATCTAGCCGCTTGATACTCCGACAAAGAAAATGCGCCCATATGAAAGATTTTCGACCACTACGTATTCTGATTGCGAATATCTGCCTGGACGGGCGAACCGGGACAGAAATTCTCACGCGAGAGATTGCACTTGCTTTACAGCAATGTGGCCACAGTCCCGTCGTGTATGCACAGCATCTTGGGCCAATCGCTGACGAGATTCGATCGAAGGGTATCCCGGTCACTGATGATATTCGGACTATCACTGGCGAGATCGACCTTATTCACGGACATCACAACTCTGTCACAGCTACCGCAATAGCGCGCTTTCCGGGTTCACCGGCAATCTTCTTTGCGCACGATTTTGTCAATTGGCACAGCGTGCCTCCGCATCTACCCGCAATACGACGCTATGTTGCGGTTGACGAAACGGTGGCTGATCTCCTTCGCTATCAAAGCGGTGTCCCACTGGAAAAGCTTCGGGTCCTACTGAACCCGGTTGATCTCAAGCGCTTCTACCAGGGCCCAGACTTGCCGGCACGCCCCAAGCGTGCACTGGCTTTCGCCAAGAACGATCAACATCTGGCCGCAGTGAAAGACGCCTGCATGGCGCGCGAGATCGAAGTCGACTTCATCGGCAGCGCGGTAGGAAGGGTGATCGACGAACCGGAGAACCTTTTCCCCAAATATGACTTGGTGTTTGCCTCAGCCTTGAGCGCTATCGAGGCTATGGCTTGCGGTCGAGCAGTCGTAGTATGCGACGGTCGAGGGTTGGCCGGACTGGTACGACCTCAGAACTGGCAAACTTGGAGGCGGTTCAACTTTGGACTTCGTACGCTACAGCGCGAGCTAACGACCGAGGCCCTCGTGGAGGAGATCGCCCTTTACGACCCAGCCGAAGCTCGCGCTGTGACCGAACGCACGCGGGCAGCGGCAAGCCTTAAAGATTGGGTGCATGAGTGCCAGTTGATCTACGCGGATGTGGTGGACGAGCATCGCAGTTTGCCTCCCTCCCCCATACAGGCCAGCTCAGCTATGGCCACTCATTTACAAACCTGGTTACCACGCCAGGGAGCAGCTTGGCCTTGGATGAGAGAGCGAGATGAACTCATCGCTCAGGTTAGCAGATTCCGAAGCGGCCTATCGCCTATTCAAGCGGGCCGTCTGTACAATTTGGGTCACGCAGCAAACCCTGAGCAGTGGTTTCGCCTCAACGGATTCTCGTATATTGAACCATGGGGAGTCTGGACAATTGGCGAGCTGGCCAGCATCGAAATGCGCATGTTGCCGAACGATGTTCCGCAGACACTCGAAATAACGTTGATGGCCTTCGTCAACGAGAAGCACCCGACGATAACGGTTGATCTATTCATAAACGGGAGCTTCGCATCAAAACGGCAGTTTCAGCACACGCCTGCGT
>NZ_JBFUIP010000202.1:0-9099 GCF_056401815.1 Aminobacter sp. P4_D5
CCTTGTTGCGGCTGTGCTATGCGACCGCGGGAAGTATTTTCTTCGACGGGTCGGATGTAGCCGCACTCGAAGGTGAGACTTTGCGGCGTATGCGGCCGCGCATGCAGATGATCTTCCAGGACCCACAAGCCTCCTTGAACCCGCGCATGACGGTGGGGGCGATCATCGCCGAGCCGCTTGTCGAGCATCGCAAGTACCAGGGGGATGCGCGTGCCGCGCGGGTGGGCGAACTTCTGAATGCGGTGGGTCTTAGCCCCGATTATGTGAACCGCTATCCCCACGAGTTCTCGGGCGGGCAGCGCCAGCGTATCGGAATTGCACGGGCGCTCGCGCTCAATCCTGATTTCATCGTGTGCGACGAACCGATCGCCGCATTGGACGTGTCGATCCAGGCGCAGGTGGTCAATCTGCTGAAGGAACTGCAGAAGAAGCTCGGCCTCACCTACCTCTTTGTCAGCCATGACCTGTCGATGATCAGGCATATCGCTGACCGCGTCGCTGTCATGTACCTGGGCAAGATGGTTGAACTCGCCGATGTCGAGACTTTGTTCGCCGCGCCCAGGCATCCCTACACCAAGGCTTTATTGTCGGCAGTTCCGGTGCCCGACCCCGACGTCGAGGCGCAACGGCGCAGGATCATCCTGAAAGGCGACATCCCAGACCCTGCCAATCCGCCGCAAGGCTGCCGCTTCTGTACGCGCTGCCCGGAAGCGATCGAGCGGTGCTTTGTCGAGGAGCCTGTCTGGCGCGGAGCAGAGAGCAATCATCATGTGGCTTGCCACTTGGCTTAGCAAAAGGAGCCGCATTCTTCACCAGAGGATGAAGTCATTTCTGTCGGGAAACACAATAATAGGGGAAAACCAATGAGAAAGACTGCAGCAATTCTAGCCGTTACCTACGCCGCGTTCGCATCCGGCCAAGCCGCCGCCGACACGCAGCGCGGAAGAGACGGCAACTTGAAGATCATATTCTACCAAGCGGTGTCCGTGCTCAACCCGTTCATCTCCAGCGGAAACAAGGATGTTGATGCGGCCGCTTTGGTGCTTGAGCCATTGGCGCGCTACGATGAGAATGGCGCCATCGTGCCGGTTCTGGTCAAGGACATACCGACGCTTGAAAATGGCGGTGTGTCGAGCGACCTGAAGTCGATCGCCTGGCAATTGAAGCCCGGGCTGACCTGGTCGGACGGATCACCGGTTACGTCAAAGGATGTGGTTTTTACCGCAAAATACTGCATGGATCCGGCTGGGTCGTGCCAGCAGGTCGGAAATTTCGGCGAAGTTGCCAGCGTTGACGCGATCGACGATTTGACGGTCAAGGTAACGTTTTCCGGGCCCAAGGCATATCCGTTCGGCCCATTTGTCGGCGGCCAGTCGCCCATTCTCCAGAGCGCGCAGTTCAAGGACTGCCTTGGCGCAAAAATGCTTCAGTGCACGGATCAGAATTTCAAACCAATCGGCACCGGCCCCTTCAGGGTTGTCGACTTCAAAGCCAATGATGTCGTCACCTTTGAAGCCAATCCCAACTTTCGTGATGCCACAAAGCCCGCCTTCGCCACAGTGATGCTGAAGGGCGGTGGAGACCCTGCTTCCGCTGCGCGCTCCGTGCTTGAAACCGGAGAATTCGACTATGCCTGGAGACTGCAGGTCGAACCCGAGATTCTGGCTCAGATGGCTGCAGCCGGAAAAGGCAGCGTAGTCGTATCCTTTGGCAGTTCCGTCGAGCGGCTGGATCTCAACTTCACCAATCCAGACCCTGCACTGGGAGAAAAGCGTTCGACCCTGGAAGGTGGCCCGCATCCGTTCATGGTCGATCCGGCCGTGAGAAAGGCCCTGTCACTTGCGATCGATCGCTCGGTCCTGGTCGAGGCGGGCTACGGCGTATCAGCGGCAATTGGCTGTAATGTCCTGCCAGCACCGGCGATCTATACGTCGACGACAAACGATTGGTGCAAAGTCCAGGACCTCGACGCTGCCAACAAACTGCTCGACGATGCTGGTTGGGCACGAGGCGCGGATGGCGTCCGCCAGAAGGACGGGGTGAGGTTATCGATCCTCTACCAGTCATCGACCAATGCGGTTCGCCAGGCAACGCAAGCGCTGATTAAGGACATGTGGCAGCAGATCGGCGTCGAAACCGAACTGCGCAATATCGACGGTTCGGTATTCTTCGGGGGCGATCCGGCAAGTCCGGACACGGCATGGAAACTCTACGCCGATGTGATGATGTACGCCGACAATTTCGCCGGCGTCGACCCCGAGCAGTACCTGGCAAAGTTTACATGCAACAACATCCCCAGCCCCGCAACAAACTGGGGTGGAGGCAATATGCAGAGATATTGCGACCCTGAATACGATGCCAGGATCGCAGAGCTGGCCAAGACGGCATCGCCCGACGAACGCGCGAAGCTGGCAAAGCAGCTGAACGACATGCTCGTTGACCGTGGCGGCCTCGTCCCCCTGATTCATCGCGGCAATGTAGCAGCCCACACTGCGACGCTTGAAGGCGTCAAGATGAACGCGTGGGACGCCGAACTTTGGAACGCGGCCGACTGGACACGCGCCAAGTAATTTTGATCCCTTTCTTGCTCCGCTGGCGCTGCCTTGCCTGCGGAGCAAGGTTAGGAATCAAACCGAAATACGCAGACGCTCCCGGCGTCTGCGAGAACGGGAACTCTAGCGGGACAAGGAAATGCCAACGTGTTTCCGACTGGCGCCCGTTGGAGTTGCAAAATCGAGCACGTTCATGAGTTTCGATTGGTTCAATCCAGATCCATCGTGGCCTAGCAGAGGGCACCTATGCTGAACTACACGCTCCGGCGCCTGATCTTTGCAGTCCCGACGCTGCTGATCATAAGCTTCATTATCTTTGCCCTGCTTGACCTTGCACCAAACGATCCAACCGGGAACCTGCCGCTGACTATCCCGTCTGAGGTGCGCGAGCAAATACGGCTATCCCTGGGCCTCGGTGAAGCGTTTCACATCCGCTACCTCAAATGGCTGGAGCAATTCTTCATCAACGAGCCTCTGAATGTCCTCGAGCGTATGCTCGGCATCGAGATCGGCAATTCGGCCGAGCGGCTGCGCGTACGTTCCTGGGCCACCCGCAGCCCGGTCGTCGATCTTATCGCCGAGCGCATGCCTCAGACGCTCTGGGTTGTTGGCATGTCTTATGTTGTCGGCATATTGATTGCGTTGCCGATCGGCATCCTCTCCGCCTACAAGCAATACTCCTGGTTCGATCAGATCGGCACCTTTGTCTCTATGGTGGGCTTTTCGGTCCCGACCTTCTTTACCGGAGTGGTCCTGATCGTCGTTTTCAGCGTGCACCTGCAATGGTTTCCGTCGATTTATGACACGACGCATCGCGTAACGGACTGGTCGAGTTTCTGGGTGCAGGTCCGCCAGATGGTGATGCCGGTGGCCGTGCTGGCACTCTACAATGCAGCGCAGCTGAGCCGCTTTGTGAGGGCGTCCATGCTCGACAATCTGAACCATGACTATGTGCGGACAGCCCGCGCCAAGGGCATGCACGAACGCGTGGTGTTGCTCGTCCATGTGCTGCGAAACAGCTTGATACCGGTGGTGACCGTCATTGCGCTTGGAATCCCAACGATCTTTTCCGGCGCAATTATCACCGAGCAGATCTTCCGCGTGAATGGGCTGGGACAGTTGCTGATCATCGCCATACAAGGCGCGGACATGCCGCTCGTCCAGACACTGACTTTCATCTTTGCCGTGCTGATCGTGCTGTTCAACCTTATTGCCGATCTCCTCTACGGCGTTCTCGACCCGAGGATTCGCTATGACTGAGGCCGCCGCCCACCTGACTAGCGGCGCAGCAGGCGTGCTTGCAAGCCCCAAGCAACGCTCGCCGGGTGCCGACGTGTGGCGCCAGTTTCGCGCCCATCGGGGCGGCGTTATTGGCGCGATCATCTTCATTTCCATCATAGTGCTAGTGGTGGTCGGCCCTTATGTCCACGGTATTGATCCGCAGACGATCAACATCAAGGCCAAGAACCAGGGTGTTTCGTTCTCGCATCCGATGGGGACCGACAATCTGGGCCGGGACATGTTTGCGCAGGTGCTTGCTGGCGGGCGCACGTCTTTGTCTGTCGGTATCGCGGCGATGCTGCTGTCGCTTGTCGTCGGTACCTTCGTTGGTGTCGTGGCCGGCTACGTCCGCCGTTTGGATAGTCTGCTGATGCGACTGACCGACCTTTTCTTGGCACTGCCTCTGTTGCCGCTGCTGTTGGTCATCGTCATGCTATTTCGCGACACGCTGCGGGCCGCCTTTGGGCCGGAAACAGGCATCTTTCTCCTGATCGTGACAGTCATCGGGATTACCAGCTGGATGCAGACCGCACGTATCGTTCGCGGTGCGGTGCTGTCGGTGAAGGAGCAGGAATTTGTTCTTGCCGCCAAAAGTATTGGAACAAGGGAGCGCCGCATTATCACACGGCATATTCTTCCCAATGTTCTGTCCCCGATCATGGTTTCCGCCACCCTCGGCATCGCAACCGCGATCATCACGGAATCGGCGCTCAGTTTTCTCGGCCTTGGCTTTCCTTCCGATTACCCGACATGGGGACGCCTTCTCTACGACAGCGTGAATTTTCTCGCGATAAATCCGTCCCGCGCGATCTGGCCGGGGCTGGTGATCTCGCTGACAGTGCTAAGCGTCAACTATATCGGAGACGGGCTGCGGGATGCCCTGGATCCAAGAATTCGTGGAAGATGACGGATCCTGGTTTCGGGAGATGGTCGCGAGACCATCAACCAAGGTTGGTAAGTTTTTTTGGCGGGATAGGACATGGAAATCAGGGAATTTGATACTTTCCAAGACGAACTCGTTGGAATTCGGCAGGATCTGCACGCCAACCCGGAACTCGGGATGGAAGAATTCCGAACCGCGGAAATCGTTGCAAAATACCTGGAAGGCATCGGCATTGAGGTGCACCGCGGGGTCGGTGGCACGGGAGTCGTTGGCGTATTGAGATCAGGCAACGGGTCGGGGTCGATCGGCCTCCGTGCCGACATGGACGCGCTTCCCATGACCGAGATGTCGAACCTGCCGTTTCGATCCAAGACCCCGGGTCGAATGCATGCTTGTGGGCATGACGGTCACACCACCATGCTGCTGGGTGCCGCACGCTATCTTGCCGAGGCCAGGAATTTCAACGGAACGATCAACTTCATATTCCAGCCTGGAGAGGAAGGGTGCGGCGGCGCGCTAGCCATGCTGGAAGACGGTCTTTTTGAACGATTTCCATGCGATGCGATTTTCGGGATGCACAATCAGCCAGGATTAGAAGTCGGTCAGTTTCGCATCGCTCCAGGCGCCATTGCCGCGGGCGGTGGGTTTTTCGATATAAAGGTCACCGGTAAGGGATGTCATGGCGCGTACCCCGAGGCGGGAATTGATCCGTTTCTGACCGCTTGCCATATCGTTACCGCACTCCAGTCCGTCATATCAAGAAATCTGTCCCCCCATTCAGCGGCGGTCGTAAGTGTGACCCGCATCGTTGGCGGAGATGCCTACAACGTCATCCCCCATGAAGTGACCATTTCCGGAACGGCGCGTTTCTTCAGCCGGGAAGTTGGCACCTTGATCGAACAGTCGCTCCGCCGAGTAGTCGAAGGGGTTGCATCCGGTTTTGGCGCGAGCGCGGAACTCGACTTCCGCTTGCTCTTTGCACCAACCATAAACGACCCCGTTCAAACGGACGTCATGGCGAATGCCGCCGCCGCGCTAGTCGGAGAACTCAATGTCGACCGAAATCTTCCGGCAGAAATGGGATCTGAGGATTTTTCATTCATGCTGGAGCAGCGCCCCGGTGCCTACATTCTTCTCGGTAACGGTGACGGTGACGCCTTGCACCATCCGTCGTACGCATTCAACGACGCGTGCATACCGTATGGGGCGGCTCTTTATGCCAGCCTCGCATTGCAATTGGGACGTTGACCATCGCCAGACGATTTGTCCGGTGTCCGACATCCAGGCAAGTGAGGAAGGTCAATGCAAGCTTGGCGCCTGGAGGTCCGCTTTCGCGGCCTGTCGACCGAAAGCTGCCCGTCTGACGCCGGCCCCTGAACTGCTGTAGGAAATGACGTAACCGCAGAGATCGTCGCTCGTGCCGGCGACCCGGTATGCGGCGAGGCGCCCTTGCCGGTGGCGGCGTGACGCCTCCATTCCGTGCCTTGGGGCTGCCCGTTCGTCTGGTGTGCCCTTCGATAGGCCTCCAGTTCGGCGATACCGCTGCAGCAGATCGGCTACAATGCCGGTATTTTAATCATTCCGGGCCAGCCCTGTCTGAGACGTGGTAACTTGAACTTGCCTGAGACTGCCGCCTCGCGAACCGCAAGATCACGCCCAACGACGCCGCGATCGGTATCGCCAACAACACGCCGATGAAGCCGAACAGCCATCCAAAGGCAAACATCGCAAACATCATCCAGACTGGGTGGAGTTTGACGCGAGTACCAATGACGCGCGGCGACAGCACATAGTCGGCAAGCATTTCCCCGATGATAAAGATGCCCCCCACAACCGCGACGGGTACCCAATTCGGCCAGAACTGAGCCATCGCAACACACGTCGATACTAAGATACCAGTGGCGGCCCCGAGATAGGGAACAAAACTGATCAGGCCTGCGCTGATGCCGATCAAAATGGCATGGTTGAGCCCGGTCACTTTCAGGGCTGTCGCATAAAGCACGGCAAGCGTGAGACAAATGACGACCTGCCCGCGCACATAGCCCGCGACCGTTTCGTGGATTTCGCGCCCAAGCGCCCGAACATCGCCACGGTACGCCGGGGGGAACCAGCCATCGACCGTCGCAATCATTCGTTGCCAGTCAATAGCGAGATAGATGGCAATGATTGGCGTGACCACGAGTAGCGAAAGAAGGGAAATCAAGGCCAGTCCGCTCGACCACAACGAGCGAAGGAAGCGATCGAGCCAGTCGCTGCCCATCGTCCTCGCGACATCAGCTGCCGATTGCTCGATGTGAAGCTCGTTGCCCATGACAGTATGCAGCCAAGGGCGGTTTGCTTCGGTCATGAGTGACTGCAGTCGTGTGATGTAGCGAGGAAACTCATCAACAAAAAATCTGGCCTCGCCAATGACGGCCGGGAGCATCACCAAGAGAAAGGCGACAAAGCCCGCAACCAGCGGCAGGAAGACAGCAAGAGCTGCAAAGGAACGATTGATCCCGAACCGCTCCAACCTGTCGATCACCGGAACGAACAGATAGGCGAGCAATGCGCCGACGACGAACGGCAACAGGATTTGGTGCAATAGCACCAGCGTCACCAAAGCGACTGTAGAGACAGCAATCCAGAATGTGGCTGGTTGCGCCATTCTCATCGACGTTCTCCGCACATTCGGTTTCGAGCCCACTGCTGGCTTCGCTGCACCGTGGTCCAGATATTCGATCAATGTTCTGTCAAGTTGGCGAAGGCGATCTCACCGTCTGTAATGTAGTGGTTGACCTTTCCAGTCTGCAAAATCGAACCCGATTGGTGCAATGCGACTTCCCCGATCACCCCTTTTTCCCTCAGCTGGGTGACAATGTAATTGCGTTCTGCATTTGTGTCTGAATCGGTAGCATGTGTCACTTGGAGTGTCAGTCGGGCTAGTGATATTCCAGTGTCCCTGGTGCCGGCCCCGACCCACAGTACGTGCTGATCGGTCGGCGGCTTATCCGTATTCAACCAGAAGCTTGCTTCTGTCATATCGTCCTCGGAGTGGGCGAGGTTCAGCGCCCAGAAACGGACGTGATGGCGCTGGCGCGGGCTGTTGTTGATGGGCTGCTGGAACCCTATGTCCTGCCTGCGTCCAAATAGATAGAGCGTGCTGAAAGGAGCGGTGGGATACGGAGAGTTGAGCAGAAACGCTCGTATCATTCGCCACGAGGTTGCTATCCCCAAACGATCAGCCGTCGACCAGCCCGCTGCTGTAAACGCGTCGCGAAGCTGTTGAAGAGTTCCAATGAGGACAAGATTTACGGGATCGCCGGGGAGACCATCCCCGGTGATCGTGTATCTAGGGATAAGTCTCCGGTGAAGAACCTTCAGGCCCATTCGAACGACATTTGGCAGAATGACATAGGCACTCAACCCGTAGGTAAGACTCACCGCTAAGATCCATGGAAGTCTGTGGTCCGCAGTATCGAAAACGACGAAGACTATCAGCCAAACACTAAAAACGCCCAGACAGAAGACGAGAACCCTCTGAAAAAGGCGCTTGAGCAATATCAAGATTCGTTTTCCCGTCTAGCGCTAGTGAGTTGAGCGTCGCCCTTGCTGTTCGTATCCGGATTCTGTTTGCCGAACATACCAAATGGGCGACATGCCGTTCCTCACCGTGACCCAAACTTTTCGCTCGAAAGCTACACCGAACGCGTCCTGAATAGTAGCCTTTCCTCGCCTTGCCACTGCCGCAAGTTCCTGAAGCGGCGGATCTCGACGGGGGGCGACGACCGTACTTGGCGGCTATGCCCATAATCGGAGAATCGAGAGTTCTCATCCGCGAACATGGCCGTCATACAGCCTGCAAGTCGGTGTTTTTCGCGCTTCGTGGTCGCGACGCTGCCTTTTGGCGATTAGGGTGATCTTTCAGCCAACGATTGGTCCGATAGCCTACGAGTTCGACAGCGAATTGACGGAGTATCGCCTGTGGGAAGGTCCGACGAGGGTCGCGACCTGAACGGCTGCTATTCCATCTCCTCATCCCGAAAGCAGGCGGTCCGCCAACGGCCCAATCCAGGCTTTCGTGGCACGTCTCCTAGCGTCTGCAGTCGGCTCAAACCAAAATCTGCAACCGCGGGCGTCCGATCTGACCTATGCTCGTGCCCTCGTTGGCGTTTTCCGAGGCTTTGCAATTTTGGACGCTGTGTTCAGGAGCTTGCGGAATGTCGGGCATTCGAGATGGCTCGGTGCACTGCAGTCGGCGACATGCCAAAGCGTGTCGCGCAAAACGCGCAGCCCAGCCATCTGTCTTCGCAATTCGTCCGCCTTGGCACGCAGTTCCTCCCTGGGCAATTCCAACCGGCCGTCCTGTCCAAGGATCGCAGCGATCTCGGTGAGTGAGAAACC